>JBDTXF010000001.1:0-25321 GCA_040006355.1 Nocardioidaceae bacterium
GTCAGTGTCGCGCACGGGCTCGACGAGGCCCGGGTGGTGGCCCGGCGGTGCGCTCCCGACGTCGTGGTCCTCGACTACGACGTCGGCGGCGAGCCCGGCACGCGGCTCATCGCCGACCTCCACGGACTGTCGGTGCGCCCCCAGGTCGTGATGCTGTCGGCGAGCTCCGACACGGACGCGATCATCGATGCACTCGAGTGCGGCGCGTCGGCGTTGGTGGTCAAGGGCACCCGGGTCGAGGTGCTGATGGCAGCGATCGACGAGGTCCTCGCCGGCCGCACCTACCTCTACCCGACCACGGTGCGCTCGGTCATCGCGCGGCTCCTGCATGCTCGCGAGCCGGAGCCCACGTTCGTGGACGACCTGTCCGAGCGCCAGCTCGAGGTGCTGCGCTGCCTGGTCTCCGGACTCGACCGCGCGGAGGTCGCGCAACGCCTGTTCATCAGCGCCAACACCGTGCGCACGCACGTGCAGAACCTCCTCGCGACCTCCGGTCTGCACAGCACGCTGGCCCTGGTCGCGCGGGCGCGGGAGCTCGGCGTGCGCGGCGTCGACGACCCGACGGGCGAGGCGTCGGGGTCGTCCCGTTGACGTAGCGACGCTCACCCCTGCGCGCGGTTCGGCGACGACACGCCGCTCCTAGGCTCGGTGTCGAGTCCAAGGGGGAACCATGGTCATGACGTCGATCGAGGTGAGCCGGTCCGGGGAACCGGCACTCACCGTCCCGTTCGCCGACTGCTGGATCACCGACGAGGCACAGGCGGCCGCCCAGCGGGTGCTGGCCTCGGGGTGGGTCACCACCGGAGCGGAGTCCCAGAGGTTCGAGGCCGACCTCGCGGCGTACGTCGGAGCGCAGCACGCCGTCAGCGTCTCGTCGTGCACGGCGGCCATCGAGCTCGCGCTCCGCTCGCTCCACCTGGACGCCGGCGCTGCGGTGCTGACGTCCACGATGACGTTCTGCGGTGCCGTGCACGCGATCGAGCACGCCGGCCTGCGCGCGCTGCTGGTCGACGTCGACCCGGACACCGCGATGCCCACGCCGGAGACCGTCGCCCGCGCCGCCGCGACCTGCTCGCCCCGACCGGCCGCGATGGTGCTGGTGCACTGGGCCGGCGACCCGGTCGCCACCGCGGCGCTCGCGGCGGCCGCCGGCCTCGCCCCCGACCGGGTCGTCGAGGACGCGGCGCACGCGCTCGGGACCGAGGTGGTCGGCCGCCGGGTCGGCTCCGGAGCGGCGGTCTGCTTCAGCTTCTACGCCACCAAGAACCTGCCCATCGGCGAGGGTGGCATGGTCACCACCGACGACCCCGACCGCGCCGCCTGGATGCGCCGGGCCCGGCTGCACGGGATGTCCCAGGACGCCTGGCGGCGCTACCTCCCTGGCGGCAGCTGGCGCTACGACGTCGAGGAGCCCGGCCTCAAGGCGAACCTCTCCGACGTCCAGGCGGCCATCGGGCGCGCCCAGCTGGGCGCGCTCCCCGGCTGGCAGGGCCGGCGGGCGCAGCTCGCGGCCCGCTACGACGCTCGGCTGCTCGACGTCTCGGGCCTGCAGCTGCCACACCGACCACACGTCACCGAAGGCCTCCACGCCTGGCACCTCTACGCCGTGCAGGTCACCGGGCGCGTCCCCCGCGACGTCGTCGCCGCCGCCCTCGCCGCGCGCGGCATCGGCACCTCCGTGCACTTCATCCCGGTGCACCGGCTGACCCACTTCGCGCCACTCGTCCCGGCGGCCGGCCTGCCCGGTGCGGACCTGATGTTCGAGCGGCTGCTGTCGCTCCCCCTCTACCCACGACTAGACGCGACCCAGGTCGACGACGTGACCTCGGCGCTCGCCGAGGCACTCCAAGGAGCAGACCGATGACCGACGTGATCCCCCGCCCACCGACGACGGGGGTCCCCACAGTGATCGTCTGGGCCGGGCAGGCAGGGACCTCGCTGGCCCGCGACCTGCACCGGGTCCGGTCGTTCGGCCTGCGGCCGATCGGCTACCTCGACGACGACCCCGCCAAGCTCGGTCGGCGCTTCCGCGCCACGCCCGTGCTCGGCGCGATCGACGACCTCGAGCGCGTGCTCGGCGTGACCGGCGCCGAGGTGGTCGTGATCGCGATCCCCTCGATGAGCAGCCACGACATCCATGCCCTCGCCCGGCGGGCCGCCCTGCACGGCGCCCGGGTGCGGCACCTGCCGCCGTTCCTCGCGGCCCTGCAGCGCGAGATCGCCGGCAGCGACATGCGCGACCTGCAGGTCGGGTCGCTGATCGGCCGCGACGAGATGCGGGTGGTCAGCCCCGGCGCCCTTGCGGCCGTGGCCGGCAAGCGGGTCCTGGTGACCGGGGCCGGAGGGTCGATCGGCAGTGAGCTGTGCCGCCAGGTCTACGCGTTCGGACCGGCTGAGCTGGTGATGCTCGACCACGACGAGTCCAACCTGCACCGGCTTCACCTGGAGCTGTGGGGCGAGGCGTCGATGGACGCCGACACCACCGTGGTCGCCGACATCCGCGACCGCGAACGGATCCACCAGGTCTTCCGCGAGCACCGCCCGCAGGTGGTCTTCCACGCCGCCGCCCTCAAGCACCTGCCCGTCCTCGAGCGGCACCCCTGCGAGGGGGTGAAGTCCAACGTCCTCGGCACCGAGAACCTCGTCGAGGCCGCGATCGCGCACGAGGCCGAGCGCTTCGTGCTCATCTCGACCGACAAGGCCGCCAACCCGACGTCCGTGCTCGGGGCGACCAAGCGGCTCGCCGAGCTGGTGCTGCAGGCGCACGCGGGCTCGCCCACGGTGCTGTCCGCGGTGCGGTTCGGCAACGTGCTCGGCAGCCGGGGGTCGCTGCTCCACGTGATCCGCGAGCAGCTCGCCACCGGAGCCCAGGTCACCGTGACCGACCCGGAGGTGACCCGGTTCTTCATGACCATCGAGGAGGCCGTCGGCCTGGTCCTGGAGACCGCCCGGATGGCCGACGAGACGGCGACCTACGTCCTGGACATGGGCGAGCCGGTGAAGATCGTCGACCTCGTGCAGAACTTCGCCCGGCTCCTCAGCATCCCGAGCATCGACTTCCGCTTCACCGGGCTCCGGCCGGGCGAGAAGCTCAACGAGGAGCTCTTCGGTGAGGGCGAGGAGCAGATCGCGACCCCGCACGCACGGATCACCCGCGCGCTGCCCCCGGCGCGCAGGCCCGGGTTCCGGGCCGGGCTGCGAGACCTCTACGACGCGGCCGGTCACAACCGTCCCGACGAGGTCGTGCAGCACCTGCGCGCCCTGGTCCCGCAGTACGCCCCCGCCACCACGCGCACTCCCGTCCTGGCCTACGCCTCGATCTACCCCGACGACTACTGAGCGAGAGAGCGAATGACCACCCACCAGACCGCTGCACCAGCGGCCCCCATCGTCCGCGTCCTCGACGGCACCGTCGCCCCCACAACGGTGTTCGACGACCCGAGCAGGCTGCCGGCAGACCGTGATGCCCTCACGGAGCTGGGCCGTCTCGTCGGGGGCGCGGACCTCGCTGCTCCACCCGTGGTGCTCCCGGACTTCCACCACAAGTCCAAGATGGAGCTGCCCTCCAGCGTGGCGGTGGCGACCCGCTCGACGGTGCGTCCGGACCTCACCGGCTCGTCGGTCAACTGCGGCATGGCACTGATCGCCGTGGACAGCGAGGTCCCCGACGACCGCGCCGTCGACCGGTTCATGCGCGCGGTGCGCGAGCGCTACCCCTACCCGACCCGCGGACACCGGGAGCTCAGCGCGAGCGAGGTGGTCCGCGCGGCCGCTGACGGCGCGGAGTTCGCCGTGGACCGGTGGGACGCACCGGGCGACGACCTCGAGCGCATCGAGGAGGGCGGGCGTCTGGACCTGGCCCGCTACGGCGGCATCGAGCGGCTGACCTCCGAGCTGCCCGGACTGGCCTGGCAGCTGGCGCGGTTCCGCTTCGGCACCGTCGGACCCTCGAACCACTTCGTGGAGCTTCAGCGGGTCGAGGAGGTCCTGGACCCGGACCGGGCCGCGGCGCTCGGGGTCCGCGAGGGCCAGCTCACCATCCAGTACCACGGCGGCGGCGGCGTGCTCACCGGCGAGATCGGCCGGCTGTTCTTCCGGCGCAAGGACTACCCGCGCCAGATCCGCGCGGTCAACCTGGCCCTGAAGCCGTGGTTCCACCTGCGCACCGCCCGGTCCTACGCCGAGCTCAGGGCGCGGCTCAGCCTGTACTTCACCGACGGGTGCCCGCCGGTGGAGATCGGCAGCGACGAGGGCCAGCGGCTGATGCTCGCGAACGCCGCGGCGATGAACTACGGCTTCGCGTTCCGGGTCTCGACCTATGCCTCGCTGCGGCGGCTCGCCGCCGAGACGTTCGGCGGGGCGACCGGCCGGCTCGTCGTGGACTCGCCGCACAACTCGATCTACGAGGAGCCGGTCGACGGCGCCACCGCCGTGGTGCACCGGCACAACTCGTGTCGTGCCTACCCGGCCGAGATGATGCCCGCGGGCAGCACCTTCGCCGAGACCGGCCAGGCGGTCCTGCTGCCGGGCACGCACCGGACCTCGAGCTACCTCGCGGTGGCCGGCCCCACCTCCGAGCGCAGCCTGCACTCGGCCTGCCACGGAGCGGGCACGGTCGTGTCGGACCACGTGCGCCGCGGGCTCTCCGAGACCGACCCGCAGGGCCGCTCGACCCGCCGCTACCGCTACACCGACCAGGCACCGACCGAGGCGCCGCACTTCGACGACCACGGCGTGGACGCCGCCCTCGACGTGCTGGTCCGCAACGGGCTGGTGACGCCGGTGGCACGGATGCGGCCGCTCGCCGTCCTGCACTGACCCCGCCCGCCCGCCCGACACAGACACAGACACAGACAGAGACGAGCACGACATGACCATCGACGAGATCCTGCGACGCATCGTCCGGGCCCACCTCAACACCCTGCTGGTGTGTGCGTTGATCCCGCTCGCGGTGGTCGCGCTGGTCGAGCTGCGGACCGCGGCGACCTACACCGCGCAGGTGCGGATGCAGACCCTGTCCACGGCACCCGGCTCCTCCACGGAGGCCGAGGGCCTCAGCTCGCGCGTGCTCGCGCTGGCGACCACGCCGAGCGTGGTGCGCTCCGCGCTCCGCACGGCACACCAGCCGGCCTCCTCGGCAGACGCGCTGGACGCCGCCGCGCACCGGATCACCGCCGAGCGTCTCGGCGAGTCACCGGTGGTGGTGCTCTCCGTGCTCGGGGAGGACGCCGACGGCGCCACCCGGACGGTCAGCGCGCTGGCCGACGGGGTCACCCGGTTCATGAACCAGGGCAGCCGGTCGCAGTTCGACGCCGCCCTCGCCGCCGCCGAGGCGCGCAGCCGGGCGACCCTGCGGCAGCGCGACCGTCTGCAGGCAAACCTGGTGAACACCGACGGCCTGCAGGCCCGGGCCAACCTGCAGACGATGCTGGCAGCCGCGCAGAACGACCTGGACCAGGCCCGCACCGTGGAGTCCTCGCTGACCCTGGCCGACGTGAGCCGCGACCAGGTCGTCGACCTGGACGCCAGCCACCCCACCGTCGAGCGGGTGCCCTCTCACCTGCTGCCCCGCTCCGCGCTCGCCGTCCTGCTCGGCCTCCTGGTCGGGCTCGCGCTCGCGGTGGTCCAGGAGACGCTCCGCCCCCGCATCGCCGGGATCCGGGTGCTCGCCCGCGCGCTGGACGCCCCGATCCTGGGGTCGACCGGGCACCGGGGGCCGGCGCTGGTCGGCTCGATGAGCCTCGCCGCCCGGCGGCAGGGCGTCGAGGCGGTGGTGCTCGTCGGCGTCGACGAGCGCGACGAGGTCGTCGCGCGACAGCTGCTGGCCGGGATGCTGACGGGATGGCAGGAGGAGCTCGCGGAGACCCCGGTGCCGGCGGAACAGGGGTCCGGACGTCCCGGCGGGGGCGTCCCAGGCGGGGCCGGACCGCGCCGAGACGGGATGCCCTGCGAACCCGTGCTGACCCTGTCCTCGCAGGTGCGCTTCACCGACCGGTTCGGGGTCACCCCGGCCGAGGAGCCCACCGCCGGGGTCGTGGTGATCTCGGCCGGGACCGCGCGCCGGACCAGCCTCGACGACGTCCAGGACATCGTGCGGGCGATGCGCTGGCCCGTGGTGGGCGTGGTCGAGGTCGCCCCGCGCCGCAGCTGGCTGGTCTCGCAGTGAGCGCCGCTCTCCACGTGACCACGGCCGGCGCCGCGGTCACCGTCGAGGACCTCACCGGCCGGCACGCCGCACCGCTCGCCCGGGCGGCCGGCACGCACAGCGGTCCCCCGCACGCCGACCCCGACGTCCGCGTCGTCGTGGAGCCGGGCCACCGGCCGTTCGACACCACCGGCCTGAGGCCGGTCACCCGCGGGGTGTGGTCCGGGGAGGACGCCGTCGTGCTCGACAGCGTCGGCGGATCCGGGTTCAGCCAGTCCTGGCGGATCCACACCGACGCCCTCGGCGGCACCCGCCTGGAGGTCCGCGCGCGCTGGGCGCCGTCGCCTGTGGAGCGAGCCGCGGCCGTGCTGCGCAGTCGCGCCGACGCCCTGCGGGCCCAGGTCCTGCTGCACTACCCGGCGCTGTGGTGGGCGATGACCCGGGGGATGGCGCCGCTGCACGTGTCCTGCCTCGAGGTGGACGGTGCGGTGGTGGTGCTGGCCGGTCCCGGCGGGGTCGGCAAGACCACGCTCGTGGCCGATGCGCTGGCCCACGGCGCCCGGGCCACCTGCGACAACGTCGCGGTCTCCGACGGCGAGGTCGCACTCGGCCTGCGCGAGCCGCTGCGGCTGGCGGTCGCGGACGGCGGGCCGGCCACCGGCGCGCGCACCACCCACGGCCGCCGCGCGATGGGGTGGAGCGGCCAGGTCCCGCAGCTGCGACCCGACCTCGTGGTCGTCGTACGCCGGGGGGACGCGCCGCTCGCGCGCCCCGTCGACCCCATGACCGCCCGCCGCGCGCTGGTGGCGGGCACCTATGCGGCCGGCGAGCTGCGCCGGCTCTGGACGCTGACCGCCGTGCTCGGTCTGGCCACCGGGACCGGCCCCGTGCACCCACCGGTGGACGCGATCGCGCAGCGGATGACGTCGGCGCTGCCCTGCCTGGAGCTGCAGCTCGGCCAGGTGCCCGGGCTGCCGCTGCAGACCCTGCTCGCCCCCCACCTGGGACAGGCGCACCGCCAGGGAGCCGTGCGATGAGCGCCCCGAGGATCGAGGTGGTGCAGGTGGTCACCCGCTTCATCGCCGGTGCCGGCGGGGTCGCCCTGCGCGGCGTGCTCGCTCTCGACCGGGACCGCTACCGGGTCACCTTCGTGACCGGCGAGACCGGGCCGTTGGCGGAGCAGGCGGCGTTGGCCGGCCTGGAGGTGGTCCTCGAGCCGAGCCTGGTGCCGACCATCTCACCTCAGCACGACCTCATCGCGCTCACCCGGCTGAGGCGGATGTTCGAGCGGCGTCAGGTCGACGTCGTGCACACCCACAGCGCGAAGGCCGGCGTGCTCGGCCGGTGGGCGGCGCACCAGGCCGGCGTGCCGCTGATCGTGCACACCTACCACGGCTTCCCCTTCCACGCCTTCCAGAGCCCGGCCCGTCGCGCGGCGTACCTCGCTGTCGAGCGCCGGCTGGCCCCGGTGACCGACGTGGTGCTCGCCGTGGGCACCGGGGTGGCGACCGAGGCGCTGCGTCGCGGACTGGCCCGCCCCGGGTCGCTGCGGACCGTGGCGCCGGTGGTCGACGGCCGCGTCGTGGTCCGGGACGCCCGGACCCGCGCGACCGCGCGCGAGCTGCTCGGCCTGGCCCCGGACGTCCCCGTGGTCGGCACGGTGGGACGGATGGACTTCCAGAAGGCGCCCGAGCACTTCCTCGACGCGGTGGCCGCCATGCGGCACACCGGAGCGGTCGGTGTGTGGCTGGGCGGAGGCCCGTTGCTGGAGCCGGTGCGGGACGCGGTCGCGCGGCGCGGGCTGGGCGACCGGGTGCGCTTCGTCGGCGAGCGTCACGATGTCCCCGACCTGCTCCCGGCGTTCGACCTGTTCGCGATGAGCAGCCGCTACGAGGGCCTCCCCTGCGCGGTGGTCGAGGCGATGCGCTGCGGTCTTCCCGTGGTGGCGACCGCGGTGAACTCGGTGCCGGACCTCGTGGTGCCGGGTGTCAGCGGCGTGCTCGTGACGCCGGGACGACCCGCCGAGCTGGCCACTGCGCTCGACGACCTCCTGGACGACCCGCGCACCGCCGACCGGCTCGCCCAGGAGGGACGACGGCGGGCAGGGACCGCCTTCGACGCCACCGAGCTGTCCACCGCCCTGGACCAGGTCTACTCCGGGGTCCACTCCCGGATGCCGGCCACCGAACCGATCCTGACCACGAGGTGAGAGAGATGTCGCGCAGGCTCACCGGTCGACCCGGGTTCCCCCGGACGCTGGTCGCTCATGAGACCCGGCTGCTCCGGCTGCGTGCGCACCGGCCGCCGCCACCCTGGCTCGCCGTCGACGACGGCGACGGGCTCGTCGAGACACCGTGGCGGGCGCTGTGCCCGCGACGGGTCCTCGAGCTGCGGGATCCCTCGCCGCGCACCCTGCGCACCCTGCCGCCGGGCACCGAGGTGGCCCTGGTCAGCGACCGCCCGTTCGGCTCGCGGCACCTGCGCCGTCGTGCCCGCAGGGCCGGCGTCGTGGTCTCCCGCGAGCTGATCGTGGTCCCGACCACGACCTCGCCGCTGGTGGTGCTCGACGCCACCGAGGAGGCGGTCGGACACTTCTGGTCCTCGGTCGCGGCGGTGCCTCCCGGGGTGACCTGGGCCAGCGCACCGGCCACCGTGGCGCTGCTTCTCGCCCGGGTGCTGCCCTGGCGCTGGACCACGGCGCTGGTGCCGGGCCGGGTGCTCGTCGGGACCCGGCAGTGAACGCCGCCTTGCCGGCCGAGTGGTCACGTCGCTCGTCGGCCCGGCTGCTCGAGCAGTCCGGGGTCCGAGGCGTGCTGATCAGCGCGAGCCGGGACCCCGATGCCAAGCTCACCTTCGTGGTGACCAGCCGGGAGTCGCCGGGCGCGGAGCGTGTGGTGGTCAAGATCCCGGCCACCGCAGCGGCCGGGGACGCCGTGGACCGCGAGGGCCGGATGCTGGTGGCGATCCGGCGCCTGGGGCTCGGCGCGCTGGCGTCCACCGTCCCTCGCTACGTCGAGTCGCTGGCCGTGGAGGGCCGCCCGGTGCTGGTGTCCACCGCCGTGCCCGGCACCCCGATGAGCGTGGGCTACCACCGCTGGACGCACACCGCCCGCCAGGAGCCGGTGCGCCGCGACCTCGAGTCCGCCTTCGAGTGGCTGGCCGCCTTCCAGTCGTCCACCGCCCACGGGACCACCCCGGTCGTGTGGCCCGGTGCCGTGCTCGACGCGGTGCGCGGCCGCTGGGACGGGCACCCTGCCCTGGCCCCGGCCGTGACCCGGCTGCAGGTCGCGCAGGAGCAGCTGCTCGGCTCGGTCGCCCCGACCACCGCCGTGCACGGCGACTTCTGGTTCGGCAACCTGCTGGTCGACGGCGGTGCCGTCACCGGCGTCGTCGACTGGGAGGCGGCGACCCCGGAGGGCTGCCCGCTGCGGGACGCGGTCCGCTTCGTGCTCAGCTACGGCCTCTACCTCGACCGGCACACCCGCCCGGGGCGAAGGGTCCTCGGTCACCGCGATCTGACCCGCACCGGCTTCGCCCCCGGCATCCGCTACGCCCTCACCGGCTGCGGCTGGTTCCCGGCCCTGGCACGTCGCACCCTCGCCGGGCGGCTCGAGCAGCTCGGCGTCGACCCCGGCCTCTGGTACGCCGTGGCGCTGGCCGGCATCGGCGAGGTGGCCGCCCAGGCCAACTCCGACGAGTTCGGGGCCGGTCACCTCGAGCTGCTCGGCAGCCTGCCCGTGCACGCCCGTCGACGGCGGGCGGCGCGATGAGCGGACGGCTCGAGGACCTGGCCGCCGCCCCGGCCGGTCCCTCACCCCGGTCCCTGGGCGACCGGCGCGACGAGGTCCTCCCGGTGATGGTGGGCGCGGCGGTCGCGCTGCTGCCGATCCTGGTGCCCGCCGGCCCCGGCAACACCGCGGTCGCCGACGCCGCGATGGCCGGGTGCGTCCTGATCGCCGCGCTGTGGGTGTCGCGTGAGCGCCTCCCGATCTCGTTCCCCTACGCCGCGGGCGTGACGCTGCTGGTGATCGGCGGCGCCCTCGCGGCGACCGTGGCCGCCGCCCCGCTCGGCACCGCGCTGGTCCTCGCGCAGGACCTGTTCCTGCTGCTGTGGGCGGCGACCCTGGCCCTGGGCCGCTACGACCCGGCGATCATCGCGGCCGCGACGGTCACCTGGTGCCGGGTCGCGGTGGTCTACTCCGCTCTCTGCATCGTCGCCTACGTGATCGGCTTCGCGCCGCTGAGCGGGGTCAGCGGCAAGGACGGGGTGCGCGCGTCGTACACCTTCGGCGACCCGAACCTGGCCGGGAACTACCTGGTCACCTCGCTGTTCGTGATGCTCGCCTGCAAGCGGCCGCGCGCGGCGTCCACCCGCAGGGTCGGCTACGTGCTGGTGCTGGTGGCGATGGGCTTCACCGGGTCCAACGGCGCGATGCTCACCCTGCTCGTCGGCACGGTCGTCTGCGTCGCGGTCGCCCAGTGGCGCAACCGGGGTCCGCTCGCCGCGCTGCTGTCGCTGACCGTCGCGGGGGTGCTGGCGTCCGCGATGCTCGTGCTGGTGCTGCCCCGGGTCGACTTCGACGCGCTCCGCGAGCAGGCCTCCGCCGGCGTCCCGCTGCTGCGTGACTCGTTCGGCCGCAGCGGCTCCTCGACCACCGAGCGGGCCACGATCCTCGACGAGGGCACGCACCTGTTCCTGCAGGGCAACGCCTTCGGGGTCGGGCCCGCGCGCACCAAGTCGACGCTGGCGGCCACCCAGGCGCCGTATGTCAAGGAGGCCCACAACGACTATCTCGCGACGCTCCTCGAGCGCGGTCTGGTCGGGGCGATCGGGCTGATCCTGCTCGCCGGCGCCGTGGCCGCTCGGTGCTGGCGGCTGGTCGAGGGACAGCTGCCGCCATCGCTGGCGGCCGTGGTCCCCCGCTTCTGGCTGCTGGTCGCGGTCGCACCGGTGATGGCGGTCGCCGGCGGGTTCTACGAGGTGCTGCACTTCCGGCACCTGTGGACCTGGCTCGGGATCGTCGCCGCGCTGGTGCTCGCCGAGCAGGACCACCGCAGGAGCCGGCCATGACCCACGTCCGGTGGTCGAGGCGCCTCACCAGCGTCCGGAGCAGCGACCTGGCACGCGTGGTGCTCGCGAACTGCACCGCGCGGGTGCTCGCGATCCTCGGCCTCGCGGCCGCCACGATCGCCGTCGCCCGGGTCGGCGGCCCCTCCGACGTCGGGGTCTACGCCCTGCTGCGGATGCTGCCAGGGCTGGTGGGAGTGCTGTGCGTCGGGGGGCTGCCCGGGGCGCTGGGCTACTTCCTGGCCGAGCCGCGGCGCGGCACACCGCGGCTGTGGCCGACGATCCTGGTGATCCTCGGGGCCGGGTCGGCGCTCGGAGTGGTGGTCTGGCTGATCATCACCCCGCTGCTGGCCCGGACCTTCTTCCCTGACGACCCCGCCGGCGTGGTCGGTTGGGCGGCGGTGACCGTGGCCACCCAGCTGCTGCTGACCGTCGGCAAGACCTCCCTGCAGGGACTGCGGGACCGCCGCGGTGGCGACCTGGTGATCGCCGCGGAGGAGCTCGCGTTCCTGCCCTGCTACCTGGTCCCGGTGCTGTTGGGTGTCCACGGCACACCTGCGCTGGTCGTCGGGCTCGTGCTCGCCGACCTCGCCGTGGCGGTGGAGGCCTGGCGACGCGTCGTCCGGCACACCGGCTGGCACCCTGGCGCCGGGACCAGCCGACCCGACCGCGCGCTCGGCCGCGAGGTGCTCACCTACGGCCTGCGCGGCCAGGTCGGCGGGATGATCACGCTGCTGAACCTGCGCCTGGACTTCGCGGTGCTCGACGCGATGGCCGGGCCGGCGGTGCTCGGTGCCTACGCGGTCGCCTCGAAGTACGCCGAGCTGCTGCGGCTGCCGGGGACCGCGCTGACCTGGGTCACCTACCCGATGCTCGCCGGCATGCCACCCGAGGCCGCGACCCGCCAGGCCCGCCGCCTCGTCAGGCCGGCCCTGGTGGCGAACCTGCTCGCCACGGCGCCCTTCGTGCTGCTGGCCGGACCGGTGATCTCGCTGTTCTACGGCGCCCGCTTCGACGCCGCGACCGGACCGGCGCGGGTCCTCGTGCTCGGCATGCTGCTGGGTGGTGCGGCCGGAGTGGCCAGCGGCTACCTCTACGGCCGCGGCCGGCCGGGGCTGAACTCGTGGGCCTTCGGCGGCGCGCTGATCGTCACCGTGGCGCTCGACATCGCGCTGATCCCGGCGTACGGCGCGATGGGCGCAGCCGTGGCCTCCACCGTGACCTACCTGCTCACCGACGCGGCACTGCTGCTGCTCCTGCGCCGGGTCGGTGAGCGCAGCACCGAGCAGCCCGCCCCGGCCATCGTGCAGGTGCCGACGTGAGCCGTCCCGTCGCGGCACTGGTCACCCTCTGCGCCCTGGTGCTGGGCGGCTGCGTCCTGCGCGGTGGGGTGCCCGAGCACATCGCGGACCTGGCGCCGGCGACGCGCGGCGCGCCCGCACCGGCCGCCGCGTCCCCCGCCGCGAGCAGCCCAGGCAGCAGCCCAGGCAGCAGCGCGGGCGGGGAGGCGGGCGCCACCCAGGGAGCGGACCCGTCCGGGGTCTCGCGGCTCACGGGCGACCCCTATGCCGACCTCGCCCGTCGGCTGCACGCGCGCGGCGTCGGCATCTGGTTCGAGATCGACCTCGTGGCCCGCTGGCGTGAGGGTCCGCAGGCGTTCGCCGAGGGCCTCGACCGACTCCGGAAGCTGTCCTCGGTCCCCGGCGTGCGGGGCTTCAAGGTCGCCGACGAGCTCGGCTACGACGACGGGATCACCAGCGCCGCGGAGGCCACGGACTTCCTGCGCGCGGTCCGGTCCGGCCTCCGCTCGGTCCCGCACGCCCGGGTCCTCATCGACGTGGTGGTGCCGGAGCTGGGCTGCCTGGGCTGGACCGGCTACGGCTCGCGCAGCTGCACCGACGAGGCCCGGGCCAAGCACCCGGCCGCCAGCGTCGCCGCCGTGACGGGCTACCTGCGCGAGGGCCTCGTCGACCGGCTCGACCTGAGCACCAGCCTCCTCGACGAGTGGACCTACCAGGGCTGGGGGACCAGCCAGGGACAGGCGCAGGCCGCGGCCTGGCGGCACGTCCGTGATCTGGGCTGGGCGCGGCTCACCGCGCTGCAGTCCCGCAAGGCGCTGGCCGACGCGGGTGGCTACCAGGGGTCGCCGCAGCAGGCCGCCCGCGACGTACGCACGTTCGTCGAGCTCCCGTCCGCGGGCGGCGCGCAGGCCGTCGACGTGTGGACCTGGCGCCAGGAGTACGACGGGCGCACGGTCAGCCTGCTCGACGGCACCCTCACCTCGAACCCGCTCTGGGCCCGGCTGGTGGCGAGCCACCGTGCGGGCGTCCGGCTGTTCACCCACATCACCCCGTCGCTGCTGCTGCCGACCGGCGCCGAACGGGCCCGCGAGTACGCCCGGGTGGCGCAGGCCTTCGACGCGGTGTTCGTCGCGGCCGGCACCGGCTGAGCCACCGACCCGATCCGTCAGGAGACGATGATGTCCGCCCCCGCACCACGACAGCTGCCCCGCCCGCCGCGCGCCCCGCTGGTGCTCCTCGGGGCGCCCGCCTTCCCGGTCAGCGCGGCGCGCCGGATCCTCGACGTCGTGGTGGCGTCGGCGCTGCTCGTGGTGACCGCGCCTGTCCTGCTCGTCGCAGCGCTGCTGCTGGTGCTCGACGACGGGCGGCCGGTGCTGTTCCACCAGGTGCGGCTCGGGGAGGGCGGGCGCCCCTTCCGGCTGCTCAAGCTGCGCAGCATGCGCTCCGCCCCGGTCGGCGCCGATGCCGGGGCCGAGGTCACCGCCGAGGGGGACCCACGGATCACCCGCCTGGGGCGGTTCCTGCGGCGCAGCTCGCTCGACGAGCTCCCCCAGCTCTGGCACGTGCTGCGGGGCCAGATGACGCTGGTCGGACCGCGGCCGGAGAGCGTGCCGCTCGCCCAGCGCTACCCGGTGTCCTGCCGGCCGATCCTCGCTGCGCGGCCGGGGCTGACCGGTCCGGCGCAGCTGCGCTACCGCGAGCGCTCGGCGGTGCCGCCGGAGGGCTGGGGCGATGTGGAGCGGTGGTATCTCACGGTGCTCGTCCCGCACCGGGTGCGCGCCGACCTGGAGTACCTCCAGCACCCGACCCTGCGGGCCACGCTGGGCTGCCTGGTGGTGACAGCGCTCTTCGTGGTCGGCCTCGCCGACCGTCAGGCACCGGCGCTCCACGGCCCCGGGACCGGTGGCCAGGTGCCGGCTCAGCCGACCCCGGAGGCCTGAGGCTCGACGTCGGAGACCACCAGCGGCTCGGACCGGGCGTTCAGGCACGCACCGGTGGACAGGTCGTACTCGAAGTTGTGGCCCAGGCAGCGCAGCACGCCACCGGCGACCACGCCGGTCTCGGCCAGGTCCTCCCCCGCGTGCGGGCAGTAGCGGCTCACCCGCACCCGCCGGCCACCATCCTCGAGCACGATGCTCTCGAACGGGTCGCGGGCCGCCTCGAACTCCTCGACGGCCCGCAGCGCGGCGAGGTCGGCGTGCTTGAGGAGTCCGACCAGATAGTCGTTGTAGACGTCGGGCTCGCGGCGCGCGGAGAACCGCATCGACAGCAGCAGCTCCTCCCACCGGGTGCGGCCGGTGACCACGCCGTCGAGCCAGCGGCCGTCCATCCGCAGCAGGTAGTCGGCGTGGCCGGTGCCGCCGTCCAGGTCGACGCGGACGTCGTCCGGCCCGAGCCGCGCGTCCCAGGTCCCGCCGGCCGGTCCGGAGACCTCGAAGCGCAGCGTCATGCCGATCCGGGCCAGGAAGTACTCCGAGAGGGTGCCCAGCGACTCGACGTGGGCGGCGAACCGCTCCGCGAGGCCGCTGTCGCGCGACGGGACCGGGTTGTCGGTCCATGCACGGTCGACGGCGGCCCGGCGACGGTCGGCGTACTGCTCGAGGTAGCGGCGCCGCGCCGCCGGCGGGCCGCCCAGGGAGAAGCCTGCCCACACCGGGTCGCGCCGCACCAGCGGTGAGCCCTCGAGGGACAGCCGGTCCCCTGGCAGCAGCACCGTCGCGGGCTGCTGGGGCAGGTGCTCGCGGAGCCACCCGAGTGCCTGACGCTGGTCGGGGAAGATCCCCGGCCCGTGCAGCCCGCTGTTGTGCTCGAACAGGGCCGGGTCCAAGAAGCACGGCGGGCCCGCGTAGGGCATCACCAGCCGCGGCCGGACCGACCGGACCAGCCGGGTGACTGCCTTGAACTTGCCGACCCGCTTGGCATCGCCGATGCGCGCCCGGTCCTCGTCGTCGTAGTCGTAGCAGACCGGGTGCCAGCTGGCCCCGGACATCTGCACGCCCATCAGGTCGATCGGCCCGCCGACCTCGTCCATCGCGCGGCGCACCTGGCTCAAGGAGATGCGGGCGTCGTTGGTGTGCAGCACCGACGAGCCGGCCACCGAGACCAGCACGGCCGCGTCGTGGCTCATCGGGCACTGCTCGGGGATCACCGTCAGCCAGTCCCCGCCGGGGCCGAGCGGGTAGCGCTGCCAGGCGTCGAGCACGACGACGCGGGCGCGGCCGATGTCGTGCAGCCGGCGCTGCATGATCGTCGACGGGTAGCGGGGCACCACGACCGGCACGGACTGCGGGAGGCCTCGCAGGAAGTCAAGGTCGAGGTGGTCCAGGTGCTCGTGGGAGACCACGACCACGTCCACGTCGTCGAGCAGCGGCCCGGCGAGGTGCTCGTTGTCGGGGAACGGGAACCACGACCCGAGGAACGCTCCGCCCGAGGAGACCCAGGGGTCGGCGAGCAGCCGCACCCCCGGTGCGTCGATCCGCAGACCGGCATGACCCAACGCTGTGACGACGGCTCCGTCCATGCGACCACGCTCTCGCGGCCGGCGACGCCCCGGGATCTCACAGCCGGACGACCCGCCCTACGTCACCCGGACGAGGTCGGGCCGCCCCACGGCCCCGGGGCTCAGCCCGCGAAGTAGCTCGTGAACACGCCCTGCAGCGACGGCGAGTCGATGAGCGTCGGGTTCGAGGAGCTCTGGTGCCCCCAGCCGTAGGCGTAGTCCATCTGCGGGTGCGGGACCAGGGCGACCCAGCGGGCGATCATGGTCCGCATCTGGGCGGCCGTCGGCAGGTTGTAGTAGTGGCTGGACGTGGCCGTCTGGCCGAACGCCTGGTAGACGGGCACGATCCGCGGGACCGGGATGCCGTGCGAGACCGCCAGCGCGACCTTCTCGTCGATCTTCGAGGGCTGGCAGGTCGGGTGCGCGACGGAGCAGGGGTAGGGGTCGAGCCCGACCATGCTCACCCGCGAGACGACCGGACGGAAGGCGGCGTAGTCCTCCTCCTTGCTCAGCACGATGAAGCTCAGCTGGCGCCCCCCGGCGGTGTCGGCGACGAACCGGGCGCGGGTCGCCAGGGCCGCGGGGCCACCGGGACAGTCGGCGAGGTGCGGCTCGTCGGAGAGGTAGTAGCCGAACACCTTCGGGTTGGCCGCCAGTGACCGGACGGTCGCGCGGAAGGAGTCGTCGGCCGGGGTGGGGCACTTCTGCCCGAGCCACACGAGGGCCTGGACCCCGCTGGGCAGCGCGTTGACGGTGGACACCGCGGCGCCGCTGTCGAAGACGGTGAAGCCGACCGCCCGGGGGCCCGCGACGGCGCCGTGCAGGTTGGTGACGAAGTGGTGGGTGGTCGTCGCCGCGGCACGGGCGACCGACGGCCGGGTGGACCGGTCGCCCGCCGCCCCGGCGGCGGGCGGCCCCAGCACGGTGGAGGATCCGACGAGGGCGACGGCGAGCAGACAGGCAGACACGAGCGGTGTGCGCATGGGGTTCGGCTCTCGGTTGGCAGGTCGCGCGGTGCGGGCGGGCGCGGGTCCGGGCGAACCGTCCGTCTCCGACGAGACTAGTCCGATCTGTGTCCTAGGAGGCCAGCATCCGCAGAACCGCCCGCTCCAGGGCGTCCTGCCGGTCCTCCGCGGCGAGGCCCGGGTGTCCCCCGGCTCGTCGGTCGCCGCCAGCGCGGCTGCGGCCAGCACCTTGGCGTGCCAGGTCCGGAAGTCCTTGGCGGTCATGTCACCCCCGGTGGAGGTGCGGAGGTAGTCGTTGACCCGGGTGCGGGTGACGTGCCGACGCTCGAGGGTGGTCAGCCCGAAGCTGCCGTTGTCGTCGGTGTAGGCGTCCGACCCGATCCGGAAGTAGC
The DNA here is from genome assembly GCA_040006355.1 of Nocardioidaceae bacterium. Taxonomy (GTDB): domain Bacteria; phylum Actinomycetota; class Actinomycetes; order Propionibacteriales; family Nocardioidaceae; genus Nocardioides_B. Next base: position 17,371 of record JBDTXF010000001.1, read on the forward strand.
CCAGGTCCAGCAGGCGCACGGCGGTGGCGGCCGCCGATCGCGATGACCCGGTGCATGAGCCGGCCGGGACCTGGCGCAGTACGGCATCCGCGTGTGCACGATCGCGCCGGGCATCGTCGAGACACCGATGCTGGCGACCATGCCCGACGAGGTCCGCACGCGTCTCGCCGCCGGAGTGCCGTTCCCCCAGCGGCTCGCGCGTCCCGAGGAGTTCGCCCAGCTGGCGCTGGCCGTGATCGACCACGACTACCTCAACGGCGAGGTGATCCGGATGGACGGCGCGCTGCGGATGCCACCGCGCTGAGCGCACCGTCGGCCGACGTGCAGGGCAGTCACTTCCCGATCTGGACCGACGTCGTGCTGTGCTGCAGCTCGGCCCAGCTGAGCGTGATCGTGCCGGTGCCGGGAAGCTCGGCACCCCAGGGGTTGGCGAGCACCACCGTCGCATCCGGCGGGGTGCCGTTGACCGCGATGACGTAGTACTCGTGTCCGGCGATGGCCTGGTTGACGTTGTCCCCGGCGTAGAGCGGGTCCGAGCCCGCGCCCGGCTCGAACAACGTGGTCACGGTGACCGGCTGGTGGCCGTCGAGCCCCGAGCGGATCTGGTCGATGGTGACCGAGCCCGAGTCCAGGTTGTCCATCTGATGGCCGGTGATGACCGGCATGTCGTGCTGCGGCCAGCCGCCGTTCATGCCTTCGTAGCCCGAGCGGCCGTCGTGGTTGGGGTCGGTCTCCCCCCACGTCTGGGCGAGGGCCTTCTCGTAGATCATGTAGAGCGTCGCGTCGCTGGTCCAGGTCTGGTCGTTGTCCAGGCTCCCGTGCGCGTAGGCGCCCTGGCCGCGGGTGCCGTCGGCGTTGAGCGTGAACGGGAACTCCGCGGTCACCACCACCTGGATGGGCTTGCCGTCCTTGTAGAGCGTGACCGTGTAGCTGCCGTTGGCGTTGGCCTGGACGTGGTCCTGCAGGAAGCCGGGGTTCGCCCGCTCGGCGGCAGCCAGCGAGGCCAGCACGTGGCAGTCGCCGAGCATCCCCTGCTGGAGGGTGGACGGGTCGCCGGTGGGCACCTGTCCGGGGAGCAGGCCGGTGGGCACCTCCCAGCCGAACTTCCCGCCCTGACCCGTGTAGGGGTGCCAGTAGTGGTTCGGGTCGGTGTCGCCGAGCCGGGCCAGCAGCTCGGCCGGAGCGACCTCGGCGATGCGGTTGTAGGTCTCGCGGTCGGTCTTGGGGTCCAGGGACCCGAGCAGGGCCGCGACGTCGTCCTCGTCGAGGTGGTCCAGCACGTAGGCGAGCTCCTGCGGGCTCAGGCTCCCCAGGCCGTCGAGGTAGGCCTGCTTGTCGTCGTCACCGCCGTCGAGCGCGGACTGCGCCGCGTCCAGCGCGTCCTGTGCCCGCCCGGTCGCACCATGCGCCTCGAGCGCGGCGTCCACCGGTCCGAACAGCGCCTGCAGCAACGGGATCTGGTCCGGTGGCAGGTGGTGGAACAGCAGGCTTCCCAGCACGCTCGGCGGCTCCGGCGCCCGGAGGGCGGAGATCGTGGCATCGGGGTGGTCGAGCCCCGCGGCCAGCCTGTTCATCGCGTCGAGGGCGTCCTGCCCGGCCTGGTTCGCCGCGGCGAAGGCCTGGCCGAAGCGGTGCTCGATCCCCAGCCGCTGCGGCAGGTCGAGGGTCTTGTGCAGCACCCCGGACAGACCCGTGCCGTCGTCACCGGTCAGGGTGCGCATGTCGTCCTGCGCCTTGTTGAGGGCGGTCGTCGCGCTCCCCGCGTCGGCGGTGGCCGCGACGATCGCCCGGCGGCAGGCCTCGACCTGGTCGCGGGTCTCGATGGCCACCTCCCGCAGCGTCCGGGAGTACGACGCGAGCTCGGCGACGTACTCCAGGAAGACCTGAGCAGCCGCACCCTTCCACGCCGGGACGTTCACGGCGGACAGGGCGCGCACCGCGACGTCGGCCTCGTCGTGGATCGCGTCGCAGTCCTTGGTCAGCCGGGCGAAGACGTCGTCGCTCTGGGGGATGAACTCCACGGCGCTGTAGGCCCGGTCCCACCGCTTCTCAGGCAGCGTGAACCCGACGTCGCTCACCGGTGACCCCCCGAGTCGCCGCTGTCGAGGGCGCCGAACCTCGCGACCACATCGCGGAGCCCAGCGCTCAGTCCGCCGGATGCGGCCGTGCCGAGCCGGGCGTCGGCGCCGAGCTTGCCGATGATCGCCTCCAGCCTGCTGGACGCGGGCTGGTGCAGCACCCCCGCGCAGTCCCCGGTGCCGGTCGCGGCGGCGGCCGCCACCTGGTCGAAGGCCGGCACCACGGTCGCGGCGACGGCGGCGGCGAGGCCGAGCAGCTCCTCGGCCGGGATCTCGATGCTCACGAGGCGGCCCCACGGACGGTGACGGAGACCGTCGCCCGGTTGGAGGTGGCCGCACTGGCCGTGGCCGCCGAGGACTCGAGCGTCATGCCCAAGACGGTGACCGGCCGGTGCGCCGTCGTGGTCAGCCGCGCGACGCCTCGGCAGGTCGCCGTGGTCCGGGTGACCGACAGCCGCACCGTGTCGCCGCCGGGGGCTGCCGTCGAGAGCAGCAGGGTGACGCCGGGGATCGACGTGGAGTCGGCCCGCGCGTAGAGCAGCTGGGCGACGACGTCCTGGTCGAGCTGGAGGCGGGGCATCGTGCACCCTGCCGGGGTCAGCACCACGTCCGCGGTGGCCGGCCCCGCGTCCGAGGGCGTCGCCGTCGCCGTCGACGTGGGTGAGTCGGGGGCACCCGACTGGCCGGACGCGTCCCCCGACGACTGGCCGGACGCGTCGGAGCCGCACCCCGCGAGGGCGAGCACGAGGAGCAGCAGCGGTGGCACGAGCAGCAGGTGGCGTCTCACCCGACCAGCACCCGGACCCACGGTCGGGCGGCGGTGGCATCGGCCTCGACGAGGCGCACCAGGCGGGTCTTGCACGGCACCCGTCGGTCCAGGCGCAAGGTGACCATCTCGGCGTCGGGCTGGGCCTCCGGACGAAAGACCTGCACGACGCAGCTGTCGCCGTCGGGGACCCTCACCAGTCCCATCCGCAGGCCGTCGCCGAGCTCGAGCAGGCGACCGACGTAGAGCTTCCAGCCGGCGTAGGGCCAGGCGCGCTCACCCTCGGTGAGCTCGGCCGTGATCTCGTCCTCGGACACCCAGACCTCCGTGTGCGCGCCCGGGTGGCGCGTGCGTGTGCCGGACAACCTACCGGACGCCTCAGTAGGCGCCGGTCCTGCCGAGCACCGCCCGCACGGTCTTGGCCATGATCACCAGGTCGGCGGTCATCGACCAGTTGTCGACGTAGTAGAGGTCGAGGCGGATCGCCTCGTCGAAGGACAGCTGCGAGCGTCCCGACACCTGCCACAGCCCGGTCATCCCGGGCCGCACCCGCAGCCGGCGGCCCTCCCAGTCGGTGTAGGTCTCGACCTCCCAGGCCTGCTGGGGCCGCGGGCCGACCAGGCTCATCTCGCCGCGGACGACGTTGATCAGCTGCGGCACCTCGTCGACGGAGTAGCGCCGGATGAAGGCCCCCACCCGGGTGATCCGCGGGTCGTCGCGCATCTTGAACAGCGCACCGGAGTGGCCGGCCTGCTCGCGCAGCCGCTGCTCCATCGCCTCGGCGTCGGTGAGCATCGAGCGGAACTTGAAGCAGGGGAAGGTGCTGCCGTCGCGGCCGATCCGGGGCTGCCGGAAGAACACCGGTCCCCGGTCCTCGAGCTTGATCAGCGCGGTCACGAGGGCGATCAGCGGGGAGAGCACCAGCAGCGCGCCGAGCGCACCGACCACGTCGAAGGCGCGCTTGCTCCAGCCGCCCGCCTCGCCGGACTGCGGCTGCTCGAGGTGCAGCAGCGGCAGGCCCGCGACCGGGCGCATGTGGATGCGCGGCCCCGCCACGTCGGTCAGGCTGGGCACCACCACCAGGTCGATGCTGGACCCCTCGAGGTCCCAGGCGATGCGGCGCAGCTCGTTGGAGGTCTCGTAGCCTCCTCGCGCGACCAGCACGGTGTCCGCGCCGATCTCGTCGCAGAGCCTGCGGGCGTCCCCGACGCGGCCGATCACCGGCACGTCGTAGCGCTCGGGCTCGACGCCGACGCCTTCGGGCACGCAGGCGCCGACGACGGCGTAGCCGACGTACTGCGCACGCCGCAGCGCGTCGACGACCTCGCTGACCCCCGAGGGGCCGCCGATCGCGATGACGCGGTGCATGAGCCGGCCGCCGCGGCGGAGGCTGAACACCGTCCGCCTGACCAGCAGCCGCTCCATCAGCAGGAGCGGCGTGCCGATCAGGAACGCCAGCAGCACGAACCCCCGCGACAGCGGCAGCTGGAGCAGGTAGCAGCTGAGACCCACCAGGCCGGCGCTGATCAGCGAGGCCAGCGTGACCACGCGGAACTCCTCCGCGCCCGCCGCGAAGTTGCGGGCGGAGTAGCCACCCTGGGCGACCAGCACCACGAACCAGGCCACCACGATGTAGGGCGCCGAGTGCACCGCGAGCTGGTTCGGTCCCAGCTGGTTGGTCGACCACACGTCGAAGAACAGGCGCAGGTTCCACGCCAGGGCCACGGCTGCCACCAGCACGACGATGTCGAGGACCGCATTGATGCCCAGCATGGTGCGCAGCCTGCGCCCCACGCGGTGACGGTCGGGGAACGAGGAGACGGCGACCGGAGTCGACTCGAGCGCTGTCATCTTTCCCCCTCCCGGATGGGGTCCGCTGATCGCCTCACTCTAGGTGGCGCGACGCAGGTGCGCGGTCGCTTCAGCGAGTTCGGGGGAGTTGGGGGGAAGTTTTGCGAGGAAAGCGCAGCCGAGCGACCCGGCAGCGACTCGTCAGCGGCGGGTCAGCGACCGCAGCACCGGCCGGGCGTCCACGATGTAGACGATCGCGGCGACCGCGCCGGCGAGGTTCAGGAAGCTGAGCGGGCTCCAGATCAGCAGGTGCGCCGCCAGTGCGATGCCGAGGATGATCAGCCAGGCAGGCTTGGTGAGCTTGTCCCCCGCGACGAACACCTCGGGTCGACGGGTCACCGCGTCGACGAACGCCCACGCCTGCAGGGCGAACAGCGCCAGCGTGATGAGCGTCATGAAGCCGTTCTGGAGGGCGAAGACGGTGAACACGACGCCAGCCTACCGGCACCGCGGTGGGATCAGCCCGGAGACACCGACGACCCCCGACCGTGAGGTCGGGGGTCGTGAGTGCGTGGTGCGGTGTGGCTCAGGCGCCGGTCTTGGCGGCGGCGTCGGCGACGGCCCTCTTGGTGGCCGACGCGGTCTTCTTGGCCGAGGTGCCGGTGGCCTTGGCGGAGCTCTTCGCGGTCTTCGCCGTGCGCGACGTCGAGGAGGCGGCCGTCTCGGCCGACTTCTTGGTGGACGTCTTGGTGGCCTTGGCACGCGAGACGGTGGTCTTCGCCTGCGCGGTGGCGTCCTGGGTGGCCTGCTGGCGACGGATCTTGTTCACCAGGATGCGACCGCGGGCGGCCAGGTCGACGTACTGCTTGTTGAGGTCGTCCACGGTCTCGCTCAGCTCGGCGACGTAGTCGTTGACCAGGGCCTCGACGCGGCTGGGCAGCGTCTTGGGCTCGAAGTCCACCTTCGCGAGGCGGGTCTGCGCCTCGGTGAGGCCGGTGCGCGCAGCGGCGACGGCGAGGTCGACGCCACCCACGGCGGCGTAGAACGGACGGATCGGGTCGACCTTGTTGGACTTGGTGCTGTTGGTGCGTGCCATGTCAGTTTCCTCCTGTGGTGGTGCTGTCTGGGACGGTCTCGTGGGCCGCTCGGAACGCGTGGTAGACGTCGAGCAGCGACTGCTTGTGGCGCTCGGTGAGCCCGGTGTCGGCGAGGACGGCGAGCTCCACCGACCGCACCTCGCTGTCATCGAGGTTCAGGATCCCGGCGTGGACGTAGAGCGTCTCCGCCGAGATGCGAAGCCCTTTCGCGAGCTGCTGGAGCACCTCTGCCGAGGGTCGGCGCAGGCCACGCTCGATCTGGCTCAGATACGGGTTCGAGACACCGGTCTGCTCGGCCAGCTGGCGCAGTGAGAGCTTCGCTGCGACCCGCTGCTCGTGCAGGTAGTCGCCGAGCGTCTCGACGGTTTTCCCGACTCCGAACTTTGCCACCCCTCCATAGTGCTAACTCTTGCTAGCAGATGCAAGCCAGCACGGTGTGAATGCGGACACACCCACGTTGTGCAGCGGGCTGAAACACTGCGTCCACCTGCATGCGCTCAGCACGCAGGTGCGCTCACCGTGCCGACACCGTCCCCCCGGACGCCGGGGGTCACCGCGAGGTCTGTGGTGGCGGTCTGCCCCTTGCCGCTGACCATGCCGAAGGTCAGCGTGTGCTGCCCACCCGGCTCGAGGTCCACGGTCTGGGAGGTCAGCAGCCGTCCGTCGTGGGTCAGCCGGCCCGGCTCCTGGGCGTGGCCGTCGAGCGCGACGCTGTCGATGTATCCGCCGAGCGGCGCGTAGGTGTAGATCGTGGTGCGGATCAGGCCCCGGGGCAGACCGACGGCGTTCTGCGCGACGTAGTCGGGCAGGCCACTGGAGTCGGCCGGCACCCGGGAGTGCAGGTGCAGCGTGACCCGGAGATACTGCCGATCCGCCTGGCAGCGCTGGGACCTGACGTCCACGTCGTGGTCGAGGTAGTAGCCGAGCTTGGACCCGCCGCCGTCGTCGAGATAGACCCCCACGTCTGGTGCGGACGTCGCCCGGGTGGGCAGCACGCCGCCGAGCCTGGTGGGGGCGAGGAGCGCCTGCTCTGCGGGCCGGTCCGACCACAGCAGGATCCGGCGCTGGTCGGTCGAGGCGACCAGGTTGTCCAGGACGGTCTTGGGCCGGCCCTGGCCGGACGCGACGGCGGAGAAGACCCTGTTGGCCACCGCGTCGAAGTAGACGTTCTGCCGGGCGGGGTCGGGGATGTCGGCGTAGACCTGGCTCAGCAGCAGCTGGACGGCGTTCGCCGAGGTGAGCTGCCTGCCGCCGGGCACCGTGACGGGGCCGGTGCCGCGCAGCAGGAGGGACAGCGCCACCGGGTCCGTGGAGATCACCCCGTCCACCTTCACCCCGTTGCGGGCGTTCCACATGGCTTGGACGATGCGGGCCGAGCGGGAGAAGTCCGGGGTGAAGTTCACGTCCTGGGGGAAGAGCCCCAGGTTCTCTCCGAACAGGGTCCGCTCGTCCCGGGTCAACGCGATGGGAGGCGTGGCGAACTTCCCGATCGTGGCCGCGTCACCCTGGCGCCCGACGGAGACCTTGCCGTCCTCGGCCACCACGGTGGCGAACGACCCCGGGATGCCACCGGTGGAGCGGACCTCGGCGTTGTTCTGGAAGAGCAGCAGATAGGTCCGGGTGCCGTCGGCACCGAGCATCGGTGGCAGCAGGCGCACCGCGCGCGAGGCTCGGTCCGAGAGCGCGCTCGCCTCCTCGAGCTTCTGCTGGAGCAGCCTGACCGGCCGGGCGATCTGCGGGGCGAGGTCGCCGACGTCGATGGCCTGCACCCGCGCGCTCTGCCGGGTCAGCAGGATGTTGGCGCGCACCACCGCCGGCGCGACCGCCGTGATCGGGGCGAGGTCGATGCGACCGCCGGACGGCCGGAGCTTGCTGGGCTTCAGTGCGGCCGTGGCCTTCACGACGTCGGGCAGCACCTGCTGCGACAGGTCGTCGGTGACGTCGGCGACCGTGCGGACCGCGACGATGTTGGGGCCCACCCCGGGGATCTTGCTGGTCAGCCACCACCCGGGACCGTGGGTGTTGGCCCTGGCCTCGCGGGCATGGGACTGGGCCCGGGTGAGCGTCGTGCGCGCACCGGGCTCGTCGCCCGAGGTGAGCTGCCCGCTGAGGGTCGAGAAGTCGTGGGCGACCAGCTCGAGGTTGCTCTTGGCGGCGATCGCCTGGTGCCCGGTGTAGGCGACCAGCACGACAGCCACCACCCCGAGGAGCACGAGTGC
>JBDTXF010000002.1:0-23844 GCA_040006355.1 Nocardioidaceae bacterium
CACCTCGCCCACGGTCTCCGGGGCCGGGGGCCGGGGGTGGCGGGGGATCTTCGTCACCACCCTCTCCCGGCTGGCCGAGCAGCTCGCCGCACCGTCCTTGCATCCCCGTCGTCCGGCCACCAGCGCCATCGTGGCGTCCGCCTGGCGTCAAGCCCTCGCCGAGGATGCCGGCCGCTTCGACAAGGTGAAGGACCATCCGGCGACGGTCCGGGCACTCGTGAGCGTCCACCGGCACCTCCGGGACCTCTCTGCTGAGGCCCGCAACCTGCTCCGGTGCAGCACCCCTCTCACACCTGACCTGCTCAGGTTGCACGAGAGGGTCGTCGCCCGCCTCGCCTCCGAGTGGTACGACGTCACCGATCTGCTGCACGCCGGAGCCGAGGTGATCGACCGTCGTCCGGAGCGTCTCGCGGAGCAGGGCGCGGTCGTGCTCTACCTGCCGCAGGCGCTGAGCATGGCCGAGACCGGGTTCGCCCAGGCGCTGACCGGGCGGGACATGACCGTCATCGTCGGTGCGACCGGCGTGAGACGTGCGGATGCCGCCGTACGCCGGACGATGACCCGCCTCGGCGCCCCCTGGCCGGAGGTCACGGTGACGCCATCGTCGGCGACCCGGATCATGCACGCGTCGGACTCCGACGACGAGGTCCGGTGTGTCACCCGGGAGGTGGTGCAGGCGTTGTCCGACGGGACACCGGCGCACCGGATCGCGGTGCTCTACGGTGCGGCCCGGCCCTACGCGCGTCTCCTGCACGAGCTGCTGGCTGGGACCGGGCTGCGGGTCAACGGTCTCGGCACCCGCTCCGTGGAGGAGCGCGCCGTCGCCCGCGGCTTCCTCGGTGTTCTCGAGCTCGCCCGCAGACGACTGCCCCGCGGCGAGACCTTCGCGGCGATGGCGGAGGCACCGACCAGCGACCTGGCCGGGGGCAGTGTCAAGGTGGGTCGCTGGGAGCGGGTGTCCCGGCTCGCCGGCATCGTCGGTGGGGCCGCCGAGGACTGGCAGCCCAAGCTGGGCCGCTACGTCGCCGACCAGCGCACGGTCATCGAGGAGCAGGAGCAGTCCCCCGACCCCTGGCTGGGTCGCCTGGAGGCGGCGAAGCGGGAGCTCGAGGCAGCCGAGGAGCTCGGGGCGTTCATCGGTCGTCTCGATGCCCGGCTGGTCGATGGTGTGGCACACACGACGTGGGGCGGCCTGAGCACCTGGGCGCTGGTCCTCTTCCACGACCTCTACGGCGGACCGGACTCGCTCCAGCGGCTCCCGCTCGAGGAGCAGCACGCCGCAGCGGTCGTCGAGTCCACCCTCGGCAGCCTCGCCGCCCTGGACGCGTTCGAGGCGACCGTCACGCTCACCGGGCTCGTCGAGGTGCTCAGCCTCGAGCTCGGGTCGGCGCTGCCCCGGGTCGGCCGCTTCGGGGAGGGCGTGTTCGTCGGACCCGTCTCGGCTGCGGTCGGGTTGGACCTCGATGCGGTCTTCGTGGTCGGTCTGGCCGAGGACGGCTACCCCGGCAGGCTGCACGAGGAGGCACTGCTCAACGACACCGCGCGCTGCGCCGCCGGCGGCGAGCTCGAGCAGCTCCGGGACCGCCTCGACGCGAAGCACCGTCACCTTCTGGCTGCGTTCTCCAGCGCTCCTTCGGTGACCGCGACGTTCCCCCGGGGTGACCTGCGCCGGAGCACCGAACGTCTCCCCAGCCGCTTCCTGCTGCCCACGCTCCGTGACATCACGGGCGACCCGAGGCTCGCCGCGACCGCGTGGGACACCGCCACGGACACGGCGATCCCCAGCCGGCTGGTCGGCAGCCGGTCCTTCGCCCGCGAGCTGCAGACCACCCGGAACCCTGCGACCGAGCAGGAGTGGCGGGTGCGAGCGGCCAGCGCTCAGGTTGCTCTGGACGACACGGTCGTCGATGCTGCACACACAGTCCTGGACGCTCGGGCCTCGAGCGACTTCACCCGCTTCGACGGCAACCTCGGCGAGGTGGGGGCGCTTCCCGACTATGCGCACGACGACCGGGTCATCTCCCCCACGTCGCTGGAGAGCTACGCGACCTGCCCGCATCAGTACTTCGTCAAGAAGCTGCTGCGCGTCGAGCCCCTGCAGCAGCCCGAGGAGGTCATCAAGATCTCGGCGATGGAGATCGGCAACCTCATCCACACGGCGATGGACGTGCTCATCGCGGAGTGCACGGCGGCGGGCACCCTCCCGTCGTACGGCGTGCCCTGGTCGGCCGAGCAGCGCCTCCGGCTCAGCGAGATCGCCACCGAGACCGGCGTCCGGTTCACCGAGAAGGGCCTGACCGGCCACCCCCGGCTGTGGGAGGCCGAGCTCCAGCACCTGCTCGTCGACCTCGACCGGCTGCTCGACGACGACGACGCCTGGCGGGCGGAGCGCGACGCCGCCGTCGTGCACAGCGAGCTCGCGTTCGGCCTGCACGGCATCGCTCCGGTCGTCATCGAGCTCGACGACGGCGCCGTGCACATGCTCGGCAGCGCAGACAAGGTGGACCGCACGCGCGCCGGCGTGCTTCTGGTCACCGACATCAAGTCCGGGAAGGCCCGCACGTTCGCCGCGCTCAAGGACGACCCGGTCGCCGCCGGCACCAAGCTCCAGCTGCCGGTCTACGCCTACGCCGCACGGCAGCGGCTCGGTGGGGAAGCCGTCGAGGCGCAGTACTGGTTCGTCAGGGCGCCCGATGCCTTCAAGCGCATCCCGGTGGTCCTCGACGACGTCCTCGAGAAGATCTACGCGGACACGGTCGGCACCCTGGTCACCGCCATCCACGACGGGCTGTTCATCCCCCGGCCGAGCGCCCAGCCGCCCTACGCCTACGTCGAGTGCCCCTACTGCACGCCCGACGGCATCGGTCACGAGGAAGCCCGCAGACGCTACGAGCGCAAGCGCACAGCGCCGGTCCTCAGCGCACTCATGGGTCTCACGGATCCTGACGCCCTCGCGGACACCGGGAGCGAGGAGTGAACGATGCGCTGTCGGACCAGGCCGCCCGCGACCGGATCGCCACCGACACCGGCAGCAATCTCTTCGTCGACGCCGGTGCCGGCTCGGGCAAGACCAGGTCCCTGGTGGACCGGGTCACCACACTGGTCCTGCGCGACGGTGTGCCGCTGACGCAGATCGCCGCGGTGACCTTCACCGAGAAGGCAGGAGCTGAGCTGCGCGACCGGCTGCGCGCGAACTTCGAGACACAGTGGCGCAGCACCACCGAATCGCGCCAGAGGAGGGACCGCGCCGCCTGCGCACTCGACGACCTCGACTCGGGGGCCATCGGAACGCTGCACGCCTTCGCCCAGCGCATCTTGACCCTGCACCCGATCGAGGCCGGCCTTCCACCCCTGATCGAGGTCCGCGACGAGGTGGCGTCCTCCATCGCGTTCGAGGAGCGCTGGTCTGTCCTGCAGCGGGAGCTGCTCGACGACCCGGCGATGTCGGACCGGCTGTTGCTCGCTCTGGCCGGCGGCGTCACGCTCGACAACCTACGTTCGGTCACCCGGGCGTTCGGCTCGGACTGGGACCTCATCGAGGACCGGGTGCTTGCCGGCGGTCCACCTCGCCTCAGCACCCCGGACGTCCTACACCTCGCCCTAGAAGCAGCCCAGCTGGCGTCCCGATCCTCCGACTGCGGCAACCCCGACGACCTCTTCCTGGGGCGGCTGCGGGACCTCGCCGCCTGGGGCGACACCTTGACCAGCGCCACGGACGACCGCGACCGCTACGCCGCCTTGCTGTCAGCGGCATCACTCAGCTTCTCCCACGGCAGGGCAGGCAGCTGGCCGGACCTGACCGGTCTTCGCGGCGAGTGCAAGGACCTCCAGTCGCAGGCCGCAGCGGCCTGCGAGGAGTTCACCGAGGCGACGCTGCGGCCACTGGCCTACTGGATCGCCGAGCGGGTGGTGGGAGCTGCCCGGGACCGGGCCGCACAGGGCCAGCTGGAGTTCCACGACCTCCTCGTCCTGGCCCGTGAGCTGCTGCGCCACGACGCGAACGTGCGTGACGCCCTCCAGCAGCGGTTCCCGCGGCTGCTGCTCGACGAGTTCCAGGACACCGACCCCATCCAGATAGAGCTGGCCGTCCGGATTGCCGGGGGTCGCGACGCTGATGCACCCGACTGGCACGACGTCGATGTCCCACCTGGCTCCCTGTTCGTGGTGGGCGACCCCAAGCAGTCCATCTACCGGTTCCGTCGCGCCGACATCGCCGTCTGCCTTCGCTCCCAGGACTGGTTCGGTCCGCAGGCGGCCGTGCGGCTCACCACCAACTTCCGCACCGGCGCACCGATCCTGGGCTGGGTCAACACCGTCTTCGGCGCTCTGATCTCCTACGTGCCGGACGCCCAGCCGCACTATGAGCCGTTGACGCCCGATATCCGCGAGATCGGCAACGGACCCCCCGTTCTGGTGCTGGGCGCCGTCGAGCATCCGTTCAAGGCGCACGGCAGCGCCGGCTTGCTGCGCCAGCTCGAGGCGGTCGACGTCGCGGCCGGCATCCGACGCGCCCTCGACGAGCAGTGGACGGTGCGCGACCGTGCCACCTCGAGCTGGCGGCCGATCGAGCGTCGCGACATCGCCATCCTCATCCCTGCGCGCACCTCGCTGGCCGACCTGGAGACGGCCCTTGACACTGCCCGGATCCCCTATCGTGCCGAGTCCAGCTCCCTGGTCTACCAGGCTGCCGAGGTGCACGAGCTGCTGACCACGGCCAGGGTGGTGGCCGACCCCAGTGACCTGTTCGCGTGCGTGATCGCCCTGCGGTCACCGCTGTTCGGCTGCGGCGACGACGACCTGTGGACCTGGAAGCAGCAGCGCGGGTCGTTCAACATCCTGGCGCCCCTCGATGACGGCCGGCTCGCACACCCTGTGGGCGCAGCCATCGACTACCTGCGCCGGTTGCACGACCGGGCCCGCTGCATGACACCGAGCGAGGTCCTGGGCGCCCTGGTGACCGACCGTCGGATGCTGGAGGTGGCCGTGGACGGACCGCGGACCCGGGACCAGTGGCGCCGGCTGCGGTTCGTGGTCGACCAGGCGCGCGCGTGGTCCGAGATCGAGCACGGTGGGCTTCGCTCCTACCTGGCCTGGGCAGCCAAGCAGGGTGAGGAGTCCTCGAGGATCGCTGAGGCGGTGCTCCCGGAGACCGACGTCGACGCCGTTCGCATCATGACCATCCACGGCGCCAAGGGCCTCGAGTTCCCGGTGGTGGTGCTCTCCGGCATGACCTCCCAGCCGCGCACCCCGCGTGGCGTCCAGCTGCTGTGGAAGCCCGACGGCTACGCAGTCCGGCTCACCAAGACCGTGCAGACCAACGACTTCAAGGACGTCGCACCCATCGACGAGCAGATGGACGCCCACGAGCGACGACGGCTGCTGTACGTCGCCACCACCCGCGCCCGCGACCACCTCGTGGTATCCCTCCACCGCGGACAGGCCGGAGCGTCGACCAACGCGCGCCTCCTGACCGACGCGGGCGGCGCCACAGCCGGCAGCGCAGTGGCCTTCACCGCCGGCGACGTCGACGTCGACGTGATCGAGGTGTCGCCCGCTTCGACGGTGGCGGCCCCGCCGCTCGCACTCTTGGCCTGGCGACGTCACATCGACCAGGTGCGCTCGCTGACCGACCTCCTTCCCGCGCGGAGTGCGTCGGGTCTCGAAGGGACAGATCCCCAGATCGTCCTCGAGGACATCGAGGTGGCCCTCCCGGGTGCAGCCAAGGGAGCACGTGACACGGAGCTGCCGCCCTGGACGAAGGGACGCTACGGATCAGCCATCGGCAGAGCCGTGCACGGTGCTCTGCAAGTCATCGACCTCGCAACCGGTGACGGCCTCGAGCATGCCGTTGCGTCCCAGTGCGTCGCCGAAGGCGTCATCGACCACGCCGATCTCGTCCGCGAGCTGGTCCGGTCCGCACTCGACTCGGCCGTGGTCCGGCACGCCGCTGCCCACCAGCACTGGCGTGAGTCCTACGTCGCGACCGTGGAGCAGGACGGTGCGATCCTGGAGGGCTACGTCGACCTCGTCTATCGTGACGACGACGGCGCGCTCGTCGTCGTCGACTACAAGACTGACGACGTCCCTGTGGCCGCGCTCGCCGCCCGAGCGGCGCACTACCGGCCACAGCTGCACGCGTATGCGAACGCACTGTCAGCAGCCAGCGAGGCGGACGTCCGTCAGACCCTGCTCTTCCTCGAACCTGCCGGAGCTCTGGACGTGACCGTCGAGCCGGGCTAGGTCACCGAGCAGCGCCCGCCCCGGCGTACACGATCTTGCCGTCGCGAAGCACGGCCGCCGCATCCTGCGCCGTCAGCGGCTCCGAGAAGAGAAATCCTTGGACCTGGCCGATGCCCCATCCCTTCAGCAGCTCGTACTGCTCCGGGGTCTCCACCCCCTCCGCGATGATGTCGATCCTCAGCTCGTGTGCGAGGCCGATGGTTGCTCGGATGATGGCGGCGTCACCCGGCATGTCGACGAGGTTCTTGACGAACGTCTGAGCGATCTTGATGCGGTCGCTCGGGAACCGACGCAGGTAGCTGAGCGAGGAGAAGCCAGTGCCGAAATCGTCGATGGCCACCGTCACGCCGGTGTCGCGGAGGCGCTGCAGGACGTCACTGTGGTCACGAGAGGCATCCATGAGCACGGACTCCGTGAGCTCCAGCTCGAGCATCTGCGGCGCGAGGCCGCTCCGCGCGAGGGCGGCGGCGACATCGGCTTCCAGCGCGACCGGACTCCTGAACTGCAGAGCCGACACGTTCACTGCCATCCGACCCAGCGGGAGGCCGTCGTCGAGCCATGCCCGGGCTTGCCGGCACGCCTCCCACAGCACCCAGTGGCCGAGCTTGCCGATGATGCCGACCTGCTCGGCCAGCGGAATGAAGAGGTCAGGGCCCAGGACACCTCGTTGGGGATGCTGCCACCGCACCAGCGCCTCCAGACCCATGATCTGGCCGGTGTCGACCGCCACCTGCGGTTGGTACATCAAGAAGAGCTGTCCTTGACCGACCGCCACGCGCAGCTCCGCGCCGAGCGTGACGCGAGACCTGACTTCGGTGTCCATGAGATCGGTGAAGAACCGGTAGCCGCCCCGGCCCTCCGCCTTGGCACGGTAGAGCGCCACATCGGCATGCGACAGCAGCGTCTCGGCGTGCGCCGCGTCGGCCGCATAGACAGCGATCCCGATGCTGGCGCCGCTGTGGATGTCGCTGCCCTGCAGAGAATAGGGAACGGCGAGCGCAATGAGCAGCTTCTCCGCGAGGATCGCCGCGTCGGAAGGATCGCTGACGTTGGTCAAGATGATGGCGAACTCGTCCCCGCCGAAGCGGGCGACGGTGTCGGACTCGCGTGTGTTGGCGCGCAACCGGTCTGCCACGGCCCTCAGGAGCTCGTCGCCGACCGGATGGCCGAGGTTGTCGTTCACGTCCTTGAAGTGATCCAGGTCGAGATAGATCAGAGCAAAGCTCTTGTCGCCGCGCTTCGTCGTCGCGATGGCGTGCCGGAGCGCTTCGACGAAGACGGCCCGGTTCGCCAGACCCGTCACGACGTCGAATCGCGCCATCCGCAGCGCGAGCTCCTCGGTCCTCTTGCGTTCGGTGATGTCGCGGAAGAACCACGCACGTCCGAGATATGCGCGCGACCGGCCATAGAGCGTCACGGAGTAGCGATCGATGGATCGCCCGTCGGACGTCACGAACTGATCCTGGGGGTCCATTTCAGGATGGGCATAGAGATAGTCCACGCGTGCGACGAACCTCTTGCGGTCCACCATGTGGGCCGCCACCCTCTCCAGCACGGCCTCGTCCCGACCGGCAGCCAGATCCGCAGGCGGTATGTGCCACATCGTGGCGAACCGCTCGTTGTAGGCGACGATCGACTTGTTCTCGTCAACCACGAGGATGCCGTCGAGCGAGGCCTCCATCTGGGTGCGGAGCAGGAGATTGGCGAACTGGAGCTTTGCTTCTGCGTTCTTGCGCGTGGTGACATCGCGAAGGACCCCGATCGCCCCCCAGCCATCATCGAGTCGAGCCGCCGCCAGGGACAGCTCGACTGCGATCTCGGTCCCGTCCTTGCGCAGGGCCAACAGCTCGGTGGTCCTTCCCACCTCGTCTCCCTGGCCGGTCTCGAGGAAGACGTTCATGCCTGCGTCGGCTTTGGCGCGGGACCGCGCTGGCGCCAACAGGTGATGCACTTGCCTGCCGACAGCTTCCTCGGCGGTGTAGCCCGTGATCCGTTCTGCCGCGCGATTCCACAGGCCGATCCGTGCAGACCCGTCGACCGTGATGATCGCGTCCTGAGCCGCCCACGTCACCGCCCGCAGACGCGCCTCGCTCTTCTCCAACGAGCATTGCGTCTCGGTGTTGTGGATCACCGCACCGGCGATGTCGCCGAAGGTCGACAGCGTATTGATCTCGCTGTCGTGCCATTCCCGCGCCTCGGTGCAGGCGTCGACCACGCAACCGCCCCAGCACGCGTCGCCGATGAAGATCGGCACGATGAGGGTGGACTTGTTGCCGAATCTGGTGAACAGCTCGCGGACGGACCCCTCACTGGTGGCCAGCTGGGCGATCACCGGCTTGCCGTCGGTGAGCAAGCCGAGCCAGGTCGCTGCGACATCGGGCGCCAGCAGGTCAAGCCTGAACGTGGCGCCCGCGATGGGCATCTGGATGTCTGTCGACTCCCAGCGGTAGCGCACCGCCATGGAGGCCACCTGCTCCGGGGGAAGCCGGATCACGAGCAGGCGATCGGCCCGCATGCTCTCGCCGATGACACGCAGCGCCTCTGGCATGCCCACATCGAGCGACGATGCCTCGACCAGCGCCTTCGTCCCGAGCGTCACAGCGTGCAGGAGCCTGTCGCGGTAGTCCAGTGCTTGCGCGGCCTCCTGGCGCTCACTGATGTTGCGAGCGATGAACGATGCCCCGAAGGCAGTGCCCAGAGAGTCGTACGTCAGCGAGACCGCGATCGACACCGGGACTCGCGCGCCATCCTTCCGAAGGCGCTCGGTGTCGAAGGGATCGATCCGTCGACCATGGGCGAGAGTGTCGAGATTCCGGTCGATCTCGCTCCGCCGCTCGTCCGGGATGATCATCCGGACGCTGCGGCCGATTGCCTCGTCGGCGCGATATCCGAACATTCGCTCGGCACCCCGATTCCAGCTGACGATGTCGCCCCCCACCGTCTCGGACACGATGGCGTCATCCGAGGCGTCCACGATCGCCGCGAGCGACGCGCTGGCAGCTTCGCTGGCGCGCAGGTGGGCGACCAAACGCTCCTGGTCGAACCGGAGGCGAACGTTCTGGGTGACCGAGTGGTTGATGCTGCGGCCTGCCCACACGAGCGCGCACGTGAAGAGCGCAAGCATCGTGGCCATCTCGATCTGGACAAGACCTCCGCGCAGCGCCAAGGCCAAGATCGCCGGGACAATGGTCGGCAGGATGAACGCGAGCATTGCTCGCAGATTGATGGAGATGCAGACAATGCCCCCCGTCGTGGTGCCTCCGAGCACGAAGACGATGAAGTTGTAGTACGCCGGATCGGGCGTCACCAAGATGACCGAGGCGGAGAGCCCCCACAGACAGCCGGCGACGAAGGCGTTCACCGTGAACATCCGTGCCCAGCTCGGTGACGCTCTCGCCTCGCCCATCGCGTTGGCGTAGCGATGCCGCAGCAGAGCCCGGTTCAGACTCACGACACCAAAGGAAACCAGCCACAGCACGATCACCCAGGCCGGAAACAGTGGCCAGACGACGACGCCCACCAGGCCGGAGTTCACCAGGTTGACCGGCACGTCCATGGGGTTCTGCAGGAGGAGACGTATCTGCTCCGCCTCGACCGCGCCGCCAGTCTCGGCAGCGACATCCCTTCCGCCCCGATGCATTCTCTCTCGCGGCATGTGCTGCGCTCCTAGGCTGGGAGCAGGTGGTCCCTGAGATGGATCTGAGTTGCACCGGCCCGCGCCCGCATGGATTTTCAGGCTACGGCATGTGGGTGACCGTCGAGGCAAAAGCGTTGCCCCAGGGCCTCGGCACGCGCGCCCACTCACCAAGGCGGATGCTCAGCCGGTCTGCCCCTCCTCGCGGCTCTCGGCGATCCGGTGCGGGATCCGCAGCAGGCGGATGCCAGTCACCAGCACGAGCCCGCCGACCAGGTTGCCGAACGCGGACCAGCCGAGCGCGCCCAACCAGTCGAGGTAGCCGTAGTCGGCCTTGCCGGTCAACAGCCCGGTGAACATCAAGATGGAGTCCAGCACCGAGTGGAAGAGCTGGGCACCGACCAGCACGAACGACATCAACACCGCGGGCACCAGGCGGACCCCGAGGCTCTCGGTCGCGTGCTGCATCCGCGTCAACAGCGTGATCACCGCGCCGGCCAGCACGGCGAGGAAGAACGAGCGCCACGAGACACCCAGGTGGGCGTAGTGGGAGCCCGCCTTCACCGCTGCGTCGTGCACGTCCGGGAGCGCCACCACGATCATCCCCGCCATGGCGAACCCCGCGATCAGGTTGGCGCCCAGCGTGACGACCCACAGCCTGACCAGCTGCGCGAGGGTCCCCACCTTGGCGACCACGGAGATCACCGGCACCAGGAAGTTCTCGGTGAACAGCTCGCTGTTGGCCAGCAGCAGAGCCACGAAGCCGATCGTGAACGCCATCGACGCCAGCAGGGGGTTGCTGGTCTTCGACTCCACGACCAGGTAGATCAGCACCCCCACCCCGACGTCGACGCCACCCAGGAGACCAGTCGACAGCAGCGGAAGCAGGGGGCGGTCCAACCGCTCGTGACCTTCGGAGACCAGGCGGTCGTAGGTCTCCTCCAGCTCGGGCTCCTCACATGAGCCTTTCGGTGCTGAGACTTTGTCAGAACCGCCTGACGCCTGGCTCACGGGTGGCGACCGGGTCGGCGATGGAGTGGTTGCATGACGGGCACGCTATCCGTCAGCGCTGACAGCTCCCGCAGAGTCGCGGGCGGTCTGTGGTCGCGACTACGCTGGAAGCATGCCTCCGAACGATGCAGCGGACGACGCATCCGCTCGCGGGGTGTCTGTCGGGGTAGCGGCTGCGAGGCTCGGCGTCACGGCCAGCACGCTGCGCAGCTGGGGCACTCGCTACGGGATCGTCCCGTCGTTGAGGACCACGGGCGGGCATCGGCGCTACTCGCACCTCGATCTCGCGAGGCTCGAGGAGGTCCGGACGGAGATCCAGGCCGGGGTGGCCCCCGCCGCTGCCGCAGCCGCTGCGCTGGCAGGACCCGAACCGGGGGCGCCCCGCTCGCCGGAGCCGGCGCCGGCGCGCCTGCGTCGAGGCGCCGGTCCCGGAGGTCGCGTGCTCGCCGTGCCGGGAGCCGACGCCGCAACCCGTGGTCTGGCCCGGGCCGCTGGACAGCTCGACCTCGACGGGGCTGAGGAGATCATCCTGGGTGCGCTGCGCGAGCGCGGCGTGCTGCGCTCCTGGGACGAGCTCATGCGGCCGGTGCTCGTCGCGGTGGGGAAGCGCTGGGTCGAGTCCGGGGAGGCGATCGAGGTCGAGCACGTGTTGTCCGAGGCGTCCCTCGGCGCCCTACGCCGTCGTCGCGTCGAGCTGCCGACGTCGGAGGAGAGACCGCCCGTCTTGCTGGCGTCGGCTCCTGGTGACCAACACACCCTGACCCTGCACGTGCTGGCGGTGGGACTGTCGGAGCGTCGCTGCCCCGCACGCGTGATCGGGGCGCAGGTCCCCGTCGCCACGCTCGCCGCGGCTGTTCGCCGCATCCGACCATCAGCCGTCTTCGTGAGCTGCGTCGTCGCCGGTGCCGCCGACCCGGTCGCACTCATCACGACGCTTCCAAGGACCCGTCCAGCGACTCGCCTGGTCGTCGGTGGGGGCGGATGGCCCGCGGACCTCCCCTCGGGGCTCCTCTACGCGCCGGGCCTGAGCGAAGCACTCGACCTGCTCTGCTGAATCTCCTCCGCACCGGCGGTCGGGACCTGGACACTTCTTCTCACCAAACTTGTGCAAGTTGAAATCTCTGCTGGTGCGGCGTACCTTGACGACGCTGCTCAGGACAGGGTGCTCAGGCCCTCGAAACTTGAGAGTGGGAACCGTTCGCCAGGCCTCGCAGTGCTGGCTCTCTTCAGAGGATCGCCATGGCCATGATCTATGCAAGTTCGACGTCGCACTTCATTGGCTCGTTGTCGTCGGGGCAGTACTCCACGGTGTACAACCTGCTGTCGCTCGCGATCGCGAGCCTGCTCTTCACATCGCTCTACCTGTTGCTTGTCCAGCGCCAGGTCGCGCCGCGCTACCGCAACGCGCTCATCGTCTCGGCAACGGTGTGCGGGATCGCCACCTATCACTACTTCCGGATCTTCAACAACTTCCGGGACAGCTACCCTGCTGGTGCCGCGGTGAATGCGGCCCACATCCTGTCCAACGTGGAGTTCAACGAGGGCTACAGGTACGTCGACTGGTTGCTCACGGTCCCGCTGCTGCTGGTCGAGACCATCGCAGTGCTGGCCCTGACGCGGGCCGCGTCCCGCAACCTGCTGATCAGGTTGGTCCCCGCCGCGGCACTCATGATCGCCTTGGGCTACCCAGGGGAGATCACGCTGCAGACCGGACCGCGCATCATCTGGGGGGTCCTGGCCACGCTGCCCTTCATCTACCTGCTCTACGTGCTCTTCGTGGAGCTCACCCGCGCCCTGGAAGGTCAGTCCGAGCAGGTGCGCCGTCAGCTCTCGACCCTGCGGGTGGTCCTGGTGGGCTCGTGGCTCGTGTACCCCATCGCCTACTCCTTCCCGCTCCTGGGCGGGTCGTTCTTCAGCGGGGCCGACGGCTTCGTCCTCAAGCAAGCCGGCTACTCGATCGCGGACATCCTGGCCAAGGCCCTGTTCGGCCTGCTCATCTACCGGCTGGCACGGACCCAGAGCATCCAGGACGAGCCGCTGGCCTACGGGGACGAGCACGACGCCCACCCGACCGCCGTCGGCTCGACCTCGGGCACTCGGAGAGCGGCCTGATCGCGGCCGGAGCGGTGCTGGGTGGACCGTGAAGATGCAGATCGTGCCGGAGGTCTCTGTCGAACCCGGGGTGGGGTCGGTCCCGGCCCTCCCCTGGGTGGCGACACGTGCCTCCGGTCGACCGCTGTCGGTGGCGGTGGTGTTGTCGACCACGCTCGTGGTCGTGGTCACCGCGGTGGCCGTCGGTGTCCGGCTGCTCGACCTCACCTGGGGTGGAGCGGCGCCGGCGGTCGCCGCGGCGGGACTGTTGCTGGGGCTGCCCCACGGAGCCGTTGATCATCTTGCGCCCCGGATGCGGGGCGGTTCTCCGACCCTCGGACGGCTCGCGCTGCTGGCGAACGCCTACCTCGTTCTCGCCGTGGCGACCTGGCTGTTGCTTCGCTGGCTTCCTGCGGCGGGACTGGCCGCGTTCCTGATCCTCTCCGTAGCCCACTTCGGCGCCGGCGAGGCGACGTTCCACCGGCTGCGAGGCGTGCAGGTGGGCCGACTCGTCGCCCCGTCCACCGGGCTGGCAACCGTGCTTCTGCCGCTCGTGGCGCACCCCGCGGCCATCGCCCCCTACCTGGCGCTGCTCGTCCCGCGCTGGGACGGTCGGCTTCCGCTCGTCTGGACATCGGCCGCACTCCTGCTGGCCCTGGCGCTCGTGGCGGCGGCGGGGCTGGCGTCGGTCCGACGACGACAGCCCGGGGTGGCGATCGAGCTGTGGCTGTTGACCGCGATGGCGCTGGCCGCCCCGCCAGTGGTCAGCGTCGCGGTCTACTTCGGAGCGTGGCACGCCGTCCGGCACATCGCGGTGCTGCTCGTCGAGGAAGAGGCCCGAGGCTCACGGTCGGCGGCCAGCGCCGTCGCCCGTCTCGCGCGCAGCGCCGTCGTCCCGACCGTGGCCTCGCTCGCGGTGCTGGCTCTGGTCTGGTGTGGCGTGTCCGGCGGACGGGTCGACCGGTTCATCAGTCAGCAGGTCTGGGTCCTGGCGGCCCTGACCGTGCCCCACGCGGCCGTGGTGTGGTGGCTCGACCGCACCCGTGGGACGAGACAGTGAAGCAGCACGCGACCCTCTGACCGGGTCCATCGACGCTTCCCTGCCAGGTGTTGTATCAAATAGTGTGGTCCCGCCTCATGGTCAATGGCGCTTGTCCGAGCCGAGGTCAGTAGGGAGTGGGTCATGTTCCCCAGCAGGGACGCAGAACCGAGAGCCTGCAAGCGTGTGTGGGCTCAGGACGTGAATGTCGCCGCGGACGTGATGGAGACCAAGCTCGACGAGCTGCGTGTCGCGACCGCGACCTGGACGCCGGCGCAGCAGGCAGTCGAGAACGGCGTACGACGGCGACTGGAAGCCGCCCGCAAGGCGACCCTGCGCCGCGACCCGGTCCCGGGAGGGCTGAGCAACTGGTGGCGGGGAACCCTGGTCGACGCGGCCTACCAGAACCTGCACGCCGCCGAGTCGATGATCGTCGGCATCTACGGCCCCGATGACATCGAGGCCGAGGTCCCCGAGGCCGTCGCACGCGTCGAGGCGGGACTGGACCGTGACGACCCCCGCCGGATGGCGGCACTTCAGCTCTTGGACGGCTTGCCCACGGACCACGGCCGCACCGCACGGCTGGCGAAGGCTGTGGAGATCGGCTTCGGCGCCTCGGACGCCGAGTACGCCCGACTGCGCAACTTCCGCAACACGGTCCTCGGCGGAGCCGGCGCCATGTCGGCGCTGTTCCTGGCCTTCGTCATCTACGTCTACAGGAACCCGTCGGACGTGCCCTTCTGCTTCACCGGCACCAAGGGGCTGGTCTGCGCCTCCGGAGCCTCCGCGCCCTCGGGTCACGACGTCATCACGGTGGCCCTCCTCGGGTCGCTCGGAGGTCTCCTCGCCGCCATCCTGGCGATCAGGAACATGCAAGGCACGGCTTCGCCGTACAACGTCCCCCAGGCGCTTGCGCTGCTGAAGCTCCCCGTGGGTGCCGTCAGCGCCATCGGGGCGCTGATCGCCATCCGCGGTGACTTCATCCCCGGCTTCTCCGAGCTCGACTCGCAAGCGCAGATCCTGGCGTACGCCTTCGGCTTCGGTCTCGCCCAGCAGCTGCTCACCGGACTCGTCGACAAGCAGGCCCGGACCATCTTGAGCACCGCACCCGGGAAGGCCACCGGAGCCTCCCGGCCCGAGCGGCACGTGCCCCACCGGCAGCTCTCGGCACCCCTGGAGCCAGCCGAGGACACCACCCTGGCCGCTCCCGCATTCGGCGCCCAGCCCAACCCGGCCTGATCGGTCCAGCTTCCCGTTGTGCGCTCGACGTATGTCTCGCCCGCCTCTGGCTCAGGCTCAGGCTCAGGCTCAGGCTCACCGCTGTGGGTGGGCACTGAAGCCGGACGACTCCCGAACGATCAATCGGGGGGCCACCGTCTGTGAGGGCGGCTCATGCCCGTCGATCAGGGACAGGAGCGAGTCCACGGCCAACCGGCCGACCGTCTCGAGGTTGTTGTGGACGCTGGACAAGGGCACTGGAAGCTCAGCACTGATCGAGATGTCGTTGTAGCCGACGAGGGCCACGTCCCGTCCGACCTCGAGTGCCGAGTTCTGCAGCGCACGGCTCGCACCGATGGCGTTGTAGTCGTTGAGCGAGAAGACGGCGGTCGGCCGGAGGCCGTGGCCGAGCAGCTCCGCCATCGCCGCGTGGCCCTCGGCCACCCCCCAGTCGGCGTGGACGACGCGGTCGGCACCCAGCTCGACTCCTGCGCGTCGGATCACGTCGCGAAAGCCGGACAGTCGCCGACGCGACGTCGTGGCATTGGTGGGTCCAGCCACGACGGCTACGTCCCGATGCCCTCGATCCAGGAGGTGCTCGGCCACCAGTCTTCCTCCGAGTGTGTCGTCGGCGACCACTCCGAGCTGGTGGCCGACGCCGCGGAGAGCGAAGAGGAAAGGGGTCGCGGAGCTGACGAGTGCCGTCGGAGCGCCTGAGCCGACCGTTGAGTCGGCCACGATGATCCCGTCGACGCGTTGCCCGACCAAGCTCGCGACCGCGGCGTTCCGAGTGCGCCTCGCGCTCCCGGTCACGGTCGTCATGGCCAGGTATCCCCGAAGGCTGGCCTGCTGGGCGATGCCTTCGAGCATCTGGGCGTAGGCCACGTCGGTCATCGTCGGGACCAGCACGCCGAGCACCTTCGTGCGACCGGTCCGCAAGGCGGCGGCGACCGCATCCGGCTGGAAGCCGTGCTCAGCGGCCAGCTGCCCCACCCGCTCGATGGTGGCGGAGGCAACGCGACTGCGATCACCGCGCAGTGCTCGGGAGACTGTCGAGACGTCGAGCCCGGCGAGCTGCGCGAGCTGCGTCATCGTGATCCGACTCACCGTGCCACCTCCGGTCTGGTGCCGTTCGCAGTCCGTCGGCAGCCGCAGTCGCGTGCTCACTGCCGAGGATAGGGCCGTCGAGCGTGGTGGAGCCGGGAGGCCATCGTCGGTTGCAAGGCTGTGACGGACAGGACCTTGTCAGGCCGACCGACATTGCCTACCTTCATACCAAACGTTTGGCAGACGAGAGGCGCGCCCGTGACCCAGGCAGTGCAGACGCGGGCGATCTGTCTGCGGGTGTGCACATGAAGGGTGGCGACGTGGCAGAGCCGCAGGCTTCCCGCCTCCAGGCGGATCTCGACTCCGTGTCCGAGTTCACTGACCGGTCCGTGCCGGGATGGACCCGCACCGCACTCTCGCCCTGGGACCGGGTGGCCCGAGTGTGGGCCCAACGACAGCTGCGTGACCTCGGCCTCGCGACGTGGGTGGATGCCGCGGGCAACGTCCTCGGTCGCTGGCCAGGGACCGATCCGACGCTGCCAGCCCTGATGACGGGCTCCCATCTCGACACCGTCGAAGGGGGCGGTCGCTTTGACGGGGTGGTCGGTTTCGCCGGCGGAGTGGAGACCGTTCGGGTGCTCCAGGAGTCCGATGTGCGGCTCCGCCACGACCTGATCGTCGCAAGCTTCTTCAACGAGGAGCCGAACCGCTTCGGTCTCTCCTGCATCGGCAGCCGGGCCATGACGGGACGGCTGACGGCCGAGCATCTTCGCCTGGTCGACTCCCAGGGCGGCACCTTCGGAACGGCCTTGACCAGCTGCGGTCTCGATATCGGCAACCTGGGCTCGGCGCGGCTGACCCCCGACCAGGTGGGGCTCTTCCTCGAGCTCCACATCGAGCAGGGTCCGATGTTGGAGGAGCAGGAGTCCCAGATCGGACTCGTCACCTCCATCACCGGAGTCTCCCGGTTCCGGGCGCTGTTCCACGGGCGACGCGGACACGCCGGGACCACGCCCATGGACCGCCGCGCCGACGCCGGGTGTGCGGCCGCGGGCACGGTGCTCGCGGTCGAGCAGATCGGCTCCGCACACGACCACAGCCGGGGGACGACCGGCTTCGTCGCCTTCACCCCCGAGGCTGTCAACGTCATCTCGGACCTGGCCGAGGTTCGCGGCGAGCTTCGCAGCCCCGTCGGCGAGTGGCTCGCGGACGCCAGGTCGCAGCTCGAGGACCGAGCCCACGAGGAGGGCGCACGCCGCTCGGTCGAGGTCGATCTGGATTGGCTGTCGCACGAGCATCCGGTCCGGATGGGCGACGACGTGCTCGCTCTGCTCGACAGCGTGGTCCGAGGACTGGGGTACCGGCAGTCCCGGCTCTACTCGGGAGCCGAGCACGACGCCGCGGTGATGGCTGGGCTCTGCCCGACCGGGATGGTCTTCGTCCCGAGCCGTGGCGGCCTGTCCCACTGCCCTGAGGAATGGACCGACATCGAGGCCATCACCGCTGGGGTCCACGTCCTCGCTCAGGCCATGGTGGCCGCCGACCGCACCTCCAGCCGATGAGCTGCTCCCCTGTCCCACCCAACCACCGCACGAGAAATGAGATGAAGCGATGAGTCACAAGGTCGCGCTGCGTCGTGAGCTCCGAACCATCGAGAGCCTGGCCCTGTCGATCGCCATGATGTCACCCGCCCTCGCCATGTCGCTCTACGGCGGAGCGCCCGCGATGTACGTCGGATACGGGGCCCCGCTGGCGTTCGTGTTCGCCGGGGTCGGAGTGGTCCTGGTGGGCGGCGGGTTGATCTATCTGTGCCGCTACTTCAGCCACGCGGGCTCGGTCTACGGGCTCACCGGGGCGACGCTCGGCCCACGCGCCGGATTCGTCTCCGGATGGGCGCTGCTCGGCTGCTACTTGGTCTACACGGCGGCGAGTGCGGCCACGGCCGGCTACTTCGCCACCTTGTTCCTCAAGGACACGGGCATCGCCCCGCATGCCGACTTCGTGTGGTTCACCCTGGGCTTCTTGGTGATCGCCTACTTCTTGGCCTCCCTGGACATCAAGCGGGTCGGCCAGACGCTGCTGACGATCGAGGGCGTCTCCATCTTGATGATGCTCATCGTGCTGGTCATCGTGGTGGGCAAGCTTCTCGGCGGATTCCAGGGACACCACGTGACTGCCCGGGTCTTCACCCTTCCCGACGGAGTGAGCTTCCACAACCTGGTGCTCGCCTCGGTCTTCGCCTTCACCGCCTTCGCCGGCTTCGAGGGAGCCGCTTCGCTCGGCGAGGAGACCGAGAACCCCCGCCGCGCCATCCCCAAGGCCCTCACGATCGCCATCGTGGCCGGTGTGCTCTTCTACATCGCAGTGGTGGCAGTGATGTCGATGGGCTTCGGCACCGCCGACGGTGGGAGCCACTTCGCCGGCTCCTCCGGCCCGTTGTTCGACCTCTCGCGGTCCTACGTCGGGTCGACGATGGCCGAGGTGCTCGAGATCGGCGGTCTGATCAGTGCGTTCTCCGCGGCCCTGGCCACGATGGTGGGCGGCGGGCGCATGGTGTTCGCCCTCGTCCGGGACGCGGCTCCGGCATCCTCGCTCGGCAAGGTGAACGAGAACGGTGTGCCGATCAACGGGGTCCGGATCATGCTCGGCTTCGCCGTGCTCGCTGTCGTGGTCGTGCGGCTGACGGGCGCGACCGGTCTGGACACCGCCTTCTACCTCGGCACGATCGGCACTCTCGCCGTACTGGTCGCCTACGCGATGGTCGACGTCGGTGCATTCCGACTGATGAGCAAGACCGTCAAGCGCAAGGGCGTCGCCCTGATCCCACTGCTGGGGACGTTCTTCCTCTGCTACGTGATGTGGAACGAAGTGCACCCGCGCCCGCCAGCGCCCTACTCCTACTTCCCGTACGTCGTGGCTGCCTGGCTCCTGATCGCGGTGGTCCTGTCCTTCGCCAGTCCCGGCCTTGCGGCACGGATCGGCGCCGGGCTGACCGAGGAGGAGGGACTCACCTCGCTGCCGGCAGGGCGAGACAACCTGCCCGTCGCCGGGGACCCCCTGTGACCGGCGCACCGCTCTCGGCGTACTCCGATGCTCGCCGGGAGTGGGGAAGGTGGGGCGGCCAGGACGAGGTCGGCCGCGTCAACATCCTCGACGACCAGCTGGTGGCGGACTCGGCCCAGGCGTGCATCCGCAGTGGCAAGAGGTTCAGCCTCGCACTTCCGATCGGTCACCCCGCCGGTGATCCGACGCTGCCGGGTCGCGTGCCGCCGCGGGTGACGGTGACCAACGACGAGAGCTTCTACCGCGACGGCAGAAGCGCGTCCCTTCCCGGCGGGGCGTGCTTCGCCGAGGACTCCCTGGAGATCCACTGCCACGGCACGACCCACATGGATGCGCTCGGGCACTCCTATGCCGATGACCAGCTCTGGAACGGGTATCCCGCGGAGAGCACGGTCGGCGGGCTCTCGCGCGCGTCGGTCGGCTCGCTTGCGGAGCGGACGGTCGTCGGTCGGGCGGTCCTGGTGGACGTGCCGCGGGCCGAGGGCGTGCACCACCTGACGATGGGGCGCCGGGTGACGGCGGACGACGTGCGACGCACCCTCGACGTGCAGCGCACAGAGCTCCGGCGCGGCGACATCCTGATCCTGCGCACGGGCATCCTGACCGTCTTCTACCAGGAGGGACCGGATGCGTTCTATCGCGGCCTCGACGAGCCAGGGCTGACCTACGAACCCGAGCTGCTCGATCTGCTCGACCGTCTCGACATCGTGGGACTCGGCTCTGACACCCTGTGCAACGAGCAGCAGCACTGCAGCGAGCTCGACGCGGGCTTCCCCCTGCACATCCTGCTCCAGCGCAACCGGGGGATCACCTTCCACGAAGCGCTCTGGCTCGAGGACTGGGCGGCGGACAGCGCGGCCGACCAGGTGTGGGACGCGTTCTACGTCGCAGCACCGCTGCGACTGCTTCAGGGCAGTGGTGCTCCCATGAACCCAGTCGTCATCAAGTGAGGAGAGACCCACAGTGACCAGCCTTGCCCAGAGCTCCTTCGACGTGGCCTCCGTTCGGAGCCACTTCCCCAGCCTCGTGGGCGGGGCCGCACACTTCGACGGCCCAGGTGGCTCGCAGACCCCGGACGTCGTCGGACGAGCGATCTACGACGCCATCACCGGGCCGCTGGCCAACCGCGGGTCGTCGACGGTGGCCGAGCAGAACGCCGAACGAGCCGTGGTGGAGTGCCGGTCCGCGATGGGCGACTTCCTCGGCGCCGACCCGGCCGGAATCGTCTTCGGACGCAGCATGACGCAGAACACCTTCGACATGGCTCGCGCGATCGCCAAACGGTGGGGGCCCGGTGACGAGGTGGTGGTCACCCGGCTCGACCACGACGCCAACGTCCGGCCGTGGGTGGCTGCGGCCGGCGGCGCCGGGGCCGCGGTGCGGTTCGCCGACTTCGATCCCGAGACCGCCGAGCTCGATCCGGCAGAGATCGCGAAGGTGATCACGCCCAGGACGAGAGTGGTCGCGGTCACCGCTGCCTCCAACGTGATCGGGACGATGCCCGACCTGATCTCGATCGCAGACATCGTGCACGCCGCCGGAGCGTGGCTCTACGTCGACGGCGTGCACTACGCGGCTCACACGCCGGTCGACGTCACAGCCCTCGGCGCCGACTTCTTCGGGTGCTCGCCCTACAAGTTCTTGGGGCCGCACTGCGGGGTGCTCTACGGCCGTCCCGAGCTGTTGGAGCAGATCTCACCCGACAAGCTCCTGCCGGCCCCGGACGTCGTCCCGGAGAAGTTCGAGCTCGGCACCCTCCCCTACGAGCAGATGGCGGGCACCACCGCGGCGATCGACTTCCTGGCTGGAATGGCGGCGTCGACCGGCAGCCGGCGCGACCGTCTGATGTCATCGATGCAGGCTGTCGAAGCGCATGAGGACCGGCTGCGCGGGCGGATCGAGGATGTTCTGCTCGGGCTCCCTGGAGTGACGCTGCACTCGCGCGCAGCCCGGCGCACGCCGACCCTGCTCGTGAGCTTCGCCCGTCATGACGAGCAGGACATCTGCCGATTCCTCGCCGAGCGGTCCGTCAACGCACCTGCGGGCTCGTTCTACGCCTACGAGGCCTGTCGCCGGCTCGGTCTCGGCGACGCCGGCGGCCTGCGGATCGGACTGGCGCCCTACAACGACGACACGGACGTGGACCGGCTGGTGGAGGCTCTCGGCAGCTACTTCTCCCTGTGACCACCTGCCTCTCGGGCGATCCGCCGTTCTCACCCGGGGAGCAACCCTGAGGCACGGCGGGTCCACTGCTCCTGAGAAGGACGTCACCGATGACACCAGCAACGTCGCGATGGACGCTCGTGCGAGCGCGCCGGATCCACACCATGGCCGGTCCCCCGACCGAGGCGATGGTGCTGCTCGGCGACCGCGTCGTCGCGACCGGACACCACCGGGACCTGTCCGCCCACTTCCCTGTGGACGAGGCGGTCGACCTCGATGGGGTGCTCATCCCCGGGCTGAACGACGCCCACGTGCACCCGACGATGACAGCCGAGAACCAGCTGCACGTGGACTGTTCACCGGAGCTCGCCCACGACGAGGAGACCCTGGTGGCGCTTCTCCGCGGCGAGGCGGAGTCGTGCGGTCCGGGTGAGTGGGTCCTCGGATCGCGCTACGACCAGACCAAGACGACGGGCGGACGGGTCGTCGATCGGCACTTCCTGGACCGGGTCACCGGTGAACGACCGACCCTGCTCCTCCACGTGTCGGTGCATTGGGGCGTGCTCAACTCCGCCGGCCTGCGGGCGGCTGGCCTCGACGAGCACAGCACCGACCCCCAGGACGGTGCCCTGGGCCGCGACGTCGAGGGCGGGCTCAACGGCGTCGTCTACGAGCAGGCCCTCTTCGACATCGCCTACCCCGCGCTGGCCCGTCGAGCGACCGCCGTACCGGCGTCGTCCCTGGACCAGCGGCTCCGCTCGCTCGAGCGGGTCCAGCAGCAGTTCCATGCCGTGGGCCTGACCTCTGCCTGCGACGCTCTGTGCGGCCCTGATGATGTCCGCCTCCTGATGGCCGCCCGGGCCGCGGGATCGTTGACGCTGCGCACCGGCATGCTGCTGGCCTATCCGCACTACGAGCACATGGTGGAGCTGGGCCTGCGAGGGCTTGGCGACGAGCAACTGCGTCTCGTCGGGATCAAGGCCTTCGTCGACGGCGCCTGCGCGGGCGGCAACTGCCTCGTCGACCAGCCGTACGAGGGCACCGAGGACGACCACGGCATGCAGACGATGGACACCGCCGCGCTGGAGGACCTCGTCGCCCGCGCGCACCGCGACGGGGTGGTGCTCGGCGTGCACGCCAACGGGGACCGGGCGATCCGGATGCTCCTGACCGCTCACGAGAGGGCCCGCGCTACCGAACCGCGGACCGCGATCACCGTCCGTCACCGCATCGAGCACTGCACCCTCGTCGACGACGACATCCTCTCTCGGATCAAGTCGCTCGGACTCGTGGCGGTCCCGTTCGGGTCCTACGCGCGGTTTCACGGCGACAAGCTGCCCGGCTACTACGGAGAGTCGCGGCTCGAGCGGATGTTCGCCCATCGGTCCCTGCTGGACGCCGGCATCCCCGTGGCGGGGTCGAGCGACTACCCCTGTGGTCCTGTGGAGCCCTTGGCAGCCATCACCAGCTGTGTCGAGCGGCGCGCCCTTGACGGGTCGCCCGTGGGGACCAGCCAGCGGATCACGGTTCGCGAGGCGGTGCAGCTGTACACCTCGGGGGCAGCCTTCTCGACGGGTGAGGAGCAGCTCAAGGGCGAGCTGAAGGCGGGCATGCTCGCCGACTTCGTCGAGCTCTCCGAGGACATCTTCGAGACCCCGGCCGCGGAGATCGCCGGGCTCGCGGTGTGGTCCACCTGGGTGGGCGGGCGGTGCGTCAGCACCGCCGGCTCGAAGAGAGCGTGATCATCCAAGGGTGCCTCGATCTCCTGACGTCACAGGCGGGCAGACTCAGGTGAGCCCCTGGCTCGTAGGACTGCCGCGTTCGGTATGACCGAAAACGACATCTGGCTGTGGTCAGTCTGTTGACACTCATCAGGCGCGGCTCCGATGATGAGCTGGCTCAGGACGTGCTGAGCCCGCGTTGTGCTGGCCGTCCTCGCCAACCATCGCGTCGACTGCCCCCATGCTGGTCAACATGCATCTCAGGAGCACCGTGAGCAACGACGTTCAGACCCTCGGCGTGTCCCATCTCGGTGGTTCCACCATCGGCTACAGGTTCGGTCAGGAGTACGACGCGTCGAAGCCGACGCTCGTGATGGTGAACTCCTTCACCACCTCGGTGGAGCTCTACCGACCGCAGTTCTCGCACCGGGAGCTCAGTCACACGGCGAACCTGCTGGCGATCGAGCCCTATGGGCATGGCGCGACGCGAGCCGCCTACGAGCAGTTCACCTACTGGGACAGTGCAGTGGCGAACCTGGAGGTCCTCGCAGCGCTGGGCATCGAGGAGGCATTCGTTCTCGGCACCTCGCAGGGTGGCTGGATCGCTACGCGGATGT
>JBDTXF010000003.1:0-22897 GCA_040006355.1 Nocardioidaceae bacterium
CGCATTCGGTCGGCTTGATGGATTGCGCGGTGTGGGGGCTGGTCGCGATGCGGGGCCGACGTCGGCGCCGCGGTCTGGGGGCGTCGCTTCTCGGTGGCCTTGATGTAGCAACCACCGTATCCGGGTCTGTACCTTCTCGGAGTGCGAATGCGACAAGAGGCGAAGCCGGCCACCGACACCCTCCGGGCCGGTCCGGGATGCACGCCAGCCCGGCTGGCAGGATGTCGCGCGTGACGATCATCGCGGCGGCGGACGGCTCGGCGCTCGGGAACCCCGGTCCGGCCGGGTGGGGCTGGTTCGTCGACGACGGGTGCTGGGCGGTCGGCGGCTGGGCGCACGGTACGAACAACCGGGCGGAGCTCACCGCCGTGCTCGACCTGCTCCAGCAGAGCGCCCACCTCGACGACGACCTGCTGGTCTACTGCGACAGCACCTACGTCATCAACGCGGTCACCACGTGGATGGCCGGCTGGAAGCGGCGAGGGTGGCGCAAGGGCGACGGGAAGCCGGTCCTCAACCTCGAGACCATCAGGGCCCTCGACGAGGCCATGCTGGGTCGGCGGGTGCGGTTCGTCTGGGTGAAGGGCCACTCCGGTCACGAGCTCAACGAGGCCGCCGACCGGCTGGCCAACGGGGCCGCGGCCTCGTGGAGGAACCGCGCCGCGCCCGACCCCGGTCCTGGCTTCGCCGGCTCCGTGGTCCGGCACCCGGCTGCCTCAGCCGCCCCGCTGCTCGACGAGCCCGGCCTGTTCCCGCTCTGAGACGCCCGGCTCGACGCGGCCGGGTCGGGCACGTGCGGAGACAGAGAACCGGCCCCTGCCGAGGAGGCAGGGACCGGGTCGGTTCCACAGCAGGGCTCAGTCCTGGGTGCGCTGCTGCTTCTTGGCGTCGGTGAGCGCGCTCAGCCGGTCCGCGTCGGCGCGGGCCTCGGCGGCGGACTGCTTGGTCTCGCGCGCGTCGTCGAGCTCGGCCTTGACCTTGCGCTGAGTCGTGCGCTGCTTGGCCGCAGCGGTGGAGTTGGCGCTCTTCTTGCGCTGCTGGACCGTGGCGGCCCGGCTCGCGGCCCTCTTGTCGGCCGACGCCTTCTTCGCAGCGGCGGTCTTCGCGGCCTTGGCCTTGGCCTCCTGCTTGCCGCGCGCCTCGGCGGCGGCGGCCTCGTCGAGCCCTGAGGCGGCACGCTCCTGGGCCGCCTTGCGCTTGCGAGCGGCCTCCTGGCGGCCGGTGGCGGCGGTGTCACGCGCCTGCTCACGGCGTACGGCGGCCTGCTACTCGAGACGAGCGGCGGTCATCAGCTTGTCCGAGCGCTCCAGACGGTCGGCGCCGCGCTGGGCGATGTCGCGGTTGCCCAGCAGGGTCCCGGCGAGCTTGTCCACCGAGCCGATGGTCCGATCCAGGGTGAGCCGGGGACCGGAGGTCTCCGGCAGCCGGTCGGACAGCCGGTGGTCGACCAGCACGAGGGGCAGCCGGGCGATCTCGTAGGGAAGGGCGATGACGGTGCTGATCATGGTGGTCCTCACTTCTCGGTCTCGGCGCGCAGCTGCGCGGCCTGCTGGTCGGCTGCGGCGGCCTCGCGCTCGAGGCGCTTCTTCTCGGCGGCCGCCTGCTTCTCACTGGCGGTGGCGTCGGCGGCGAGGGCCTCGGCGTCGCGCAGCCGGGCCTCGGCGAGCTCGTCGGCCTTCTTCTCGGCGGCCGCCTGACCCTCGGCCTCCTGGCGCTTGGCGGCGCTGGCTGCGACGGCGTGCTCGCCCTCGCGCCGGCGCTCCACCGCGTCCTCCTCCTGCCGGGCCCGTGCCTGGGCGGCACCCTTCTGCTCGGCGGCCGACTGCTTGGCCTCGCGCGCCTCTCGAGCTGCCTCGTCCTGCTTGGCGTCCGCGACGGCCTCGTCGGCCAGGGCCGCC
Source organism: Nocardioidaceae bacterium (assembly GCA_040006355.1). Classification (GTDB taxonomy): domain Bacteria; phylum Actinomycetota; class Actinomycetes; order Propionibacteriales; family Nocardioidaceae; genus Nocardioides_B. The sequence continues at coordinate 1,899 of JBDTXF010000003.1, forward strand.
TTGCGATGGCGAGCCTCTGCCTGCTGGAGCTGTCCCTCCTCCACCAGCTCGTCCTTGCCGCTGAGGGCGCCGGCCACTTCCTTGGCCTTCCCGGCGACGCTGTCGAATAGTCCCTCGCGGGCCTCTGATGCCTTGTCGTTGCTCATGTCCAGGGGGTGCCCGCTCGTGAGGAGATGACACGCGTCCTCGCTGTGACGCGCACCGCAGTCAAGACGTTGCCGGACGAGTTGCCGCATGCTGGGGAAGGCTGGCAGCATGCGTGCGGTGACCTCCATGAGCGAGCACCCACGGCTGCTGCACACCGCCCTCGACACCACCGATGCCCGGGCGCTCGCCGAGTTCTACCGGCAGCTCCTCGGCCTGCGCTACCGCGAGGGTGACGAGCCTCCCGCGGACGGGGAGCCGGACGACGCGGACTGGCTGGTGCTCAGGGCGGCGGACGGCGGCCGTGCGCTGGCGTTCCAGCGGGTCGAGCGGCTGGAGCCGACGACGTGGCCGGCGCACGACGTCCCGATGCAGATGCATCTCGACCTCACGGTCGGCGACGTCGAGGAGCTGGAGCGGCATCGAGAGCGGGCCGAGGCGCTCGGAGCCCGGCTGGTGCTGGACCGCAGCGACGACGAGGACGAGCCGCTCTACGTCCTGGCCGACCTCGCGGGCCATCCGTTCTGCCTCTTCGTCGGCTGACCCCGCGCGCCCCGGTCCGGCATCTCGTCGCGTGCCGGCCCGTGGGATCATCGAGCCGATGATGCTGTGGCAGTGGGGCGAACGGGCACGTCGACGACCAGGACGACCGTGATCGCCGGGAGGTACTCACTCGACCGCGAGATCGGACGCGGTGGGATGGGTGCGGTGTGGCTCGGTCGCGACGAGGTCCTCGGCCGGCGGGTGGCGCTCAAGCGGATCGGCCTGCTCCCGGCCGCCGATCGCGCCGATCTCGCGCGCGCCGAGCGCGAGGCCCGGCTGAGCGCGCGGCTCAACCACCCGCACGTCGTCGCGGTGTTCGACTTCGTCGTCGACGCGGACACCGACGCCCGCTGGCTGGTGATGGAGTACGTCGAGGGCAGCACGCTCAGCCAGCTCGTCCAGCGGGGCGGCCGACTCTCCCCGGACGCCGCCGCGCCGCTGCTCTGGCAGGCGGCCGACGCGCTCGTCGCTGCGCACGCGGCGGGCATCGTGCACCGCGACGTGAAGCCGTCGAACATCCTGGTCGAGCCGGGTGGACGGGTGAAGCTGGGCGACTTCGGCATCGCCCGGATCTCGGCGGACCCGTCCCTGACCCAGACCGGTCTGGTCGTCGGCTCCCCGGCGTACCTCGCACCGGAGGTCGCCACCGGGGAGCGGGGTGACGAGGCCGTCGACGTCTGGTCACTGGGCGCCACGGCGTACTACGTGCTCTCCGGTCGGGCGCCCTACGACTTCGGCGACCACCTGCTGAGCGGGCTCTACCGCATGGTCAACCAGGAGCCACCACGCCTGGCCGACGCCGGCTGGCTGACGCCGCTGCTGGCGGGGACGATGGTCAGGGACCCGTCCCGCCGCGCGTCGATGACCCAGGTCCGGGACTTCCTCGCCGGTCACACCGGACGGATGGAGCCGGCCACCCAGGACGGTCCCTTCGGCTTCGGCTGGGCCGAGGAGGCGACCCCGACCGCGCGGCTCGGGGCCGTCCCGGCCGCGGTCGCCCCGGCCCCGTCGCAGCCGCCCGTCGCGACCCCACGGCCCCGCAGGACCACCAGGTCCCGGCTGCGCGTCGGCGTCCCCGTGCTCCTCGTGGTGGCCCTCGCCCTGGTCCTCGCCCTGGGCCTGGTGCTGCGCGCCGGGCTCCGCAGCGGTGGACCGACCGCCGACGTGGCCGGCCCGGGTGCCTCGAGCGCCGCGTCCAGCCGCACCGCAGCGCCGAGCCCCTCACCGAGCCCGAGCGTCGTCCCGGCGAAGCCCACCGTCGCCGGGATGACGTCCTTCATCCGCGGCTACGTGAGCGCCGTGGCCTCGGACCCCGACACGTCCTGGCAGATGCTGACCCCGAGGTTCCAGCGGCAGAGCGGTGGCCTCGACACCTACCGGCGGTTCTGGAGCCGTGCCACGAACGGCCGGGTCCTCGACATCTCCGCCGACCCCCGCACGCTGACGGTCAGCTACCAGGTCCGCTTCGACGACTTCAGGAACGGACCCGGTCCGACCGTCCTCGACCTGGCGTTCAGCCGGGGCCGCTACCTCATCGACGGCGAGCAGACCGTGGGTTTCGTACCCGCCGGCTAGGCACTCCCCGGCTCGGGTCGTCGCCCGACCAATCTTGACTCGTTCCAGAAACAGGACGAGACTCGGGCTGTGTCCACGGCCGACGAGTGTGTCTCGGCGGGGTGCCCGTCTGCTTGACCCGTGGTTCGTGATCGCCACCCGGAGAGGCTTCCCGTGTCCGAACAGCCCGATGCAGTTGTTGGAGAGATGAACGAGCCGAGCGGCGAGCAGTGCCCGGTCGCCCACGACCGCTCCCCGCACCCCACCCAGGGCGGCGGCAGCCGGGGGTGGTGGCCGAACCGGCTGAACCTGAAGATCCTCGCCAAGAACCCCGCCGTGGCGAACCCCCTCGGCGACGGGTTCGACTACGCCGCCGCCTTCGAGAGGCTCGACCTCGCCGCCGTCAAGCACGACATCTCCGAGGTGCTGACCACCTCGCAGGACTGGTGGCCGGCCGACTTCGGGCACTACGGACCGTTCATGATCCGGATGGCCTGGCACAGCGCGGGCACCTACCGGATCAGCGACGGCCGCGGGGGCGCGGGGGCCGGACAGCAGCGCTTCGCGCCGCTGAACAGCTGGCCCGACAACGCGAGCCTCGACAAGGCCCGCCGCCTGCTGTGGCCGGTGAAGAAGAAGCACGGCCAGAGCCTCTCCTGGGCCGACCTGATCGTGCTGACCGGCAACGTCGCGCTGGAGTCGATGGGTCTGCAGACCTTCGGCTTCGCAGGCGGGCGCCCGGACGTCTGGGAGCCCGACGAGGACGTCTACTGGGGTCCGGAGTCCGAGTGGCTCGGCGACGACCGCTACACCGGCGACCACGACCTGGAGAACCCGCTCGCCGCGGTGCAGATGGGCCTGATCTATGTGAACCCCGAGGGCCCGAACGGCGAGCCCGACCCGCTCGCCGCGGCCCGCGACATCCGCGAGACGTTCCGCCGGATGGCCATGAACGACGAGGAGACCGTCGCCCTGATCGCCGGCGGCCACACGTTCGGCAAGACCCACGGAGCGGCCGACCCGGACCGCTACATCGGACCGGAGCCCGAGGCCGCCCCGCTGGAGCAGATGGGCCTGGGGTGGCGGAGCTCGTTCGGCACCGGCTCCGGGGCGGACGCGATCACCAGCGGGATCGAGGTCACCTGGAGCAGCACCCCGACGCAGTGGAGCAACGCCTTCTTCGACCACCTGTTCGGCTACGAGTGGGAGCTCACCGCGAGCCCGGCAGGCGCCCACCAGTGGCAGCCCAAGGACGGTGCCGGGGCAGGGACGGTGCCCGGCCCCGACGCCGGATCGGCGAGGCGCGTCCCGACGATGCTCACCACCGACCTGTCGCTGCGGCTGGACCCTGTCTACGAGCCGATCTCGCGACGCTTCCACGAGAACCCGGCTGCGTTCGCGGACGCGTTCGCGCGGGCCTGGTTCAAGCTGACCCACCGGGACATGGGACCGCTTTCGCGCTACCTCGGTCCGGAGGTTCCCCACGAGACGCTGCTGTGGCAGGACCCGGTCCCGGCGCTCACCCATCCGCTGGTCTCCGCCGACGACACCGCCGTGCTCAAGCGCCTGGTGCTGGACGCGGGTCTGTCGGTCCCCCAGCTCGTCTCCGTCGCCTGGGCGTCGGCGTCCACGTTCCGCGGCAGCGACAAGCGGGGCGGCGCCAATGGTGCGCGCCTCCGGCTCGAGCCGCAGGCCGGCTGGGAGGTCAACGACCCGGACGACCTCGCAACCGTGCTGCGCACCCTGGAGAGCGTCCGGGACGCCTTCAACGCCGACCGGTCGGACGTCGCGATCAGCCTTGCCGACCTCATCGTCCTCGCCGGTGGTGTGGGCGTCGAGGAGGCCGCGAGGAGCGCCGGACACGACGTGGAGGTGCCCTTCTCCCCCGGTCGCACCGACGCCACCCAGGAGCAGACCGACGTCGAGTCGTTCGCGGCGCTGGAGCCGACCTCCGACGGGTTCCGCAACTACCTCGGCAAGGGGCAGCGGCTGCCGACGGAGTACCTCCTCATCGACCGCGCGAACCTGCTCACCCTCAGTGTCCCCGAGATGACCGTCCTGGTCGGTGGCCTGCGGGTGCTCGGCGCGAACGCCCGGCACTCCGCGCTCGGCGTCCTCACCGGGACCCCCGGGTCGTTGACCAACGACTTCTTCGTGAACCTGCTCGACCTCCAGACGACCTGGCAGGCGACCGACGAGTCCCAGGAGACCTTCGAGGGTCGCACCGCAGCCGGCGAGGTCACCTGGACCGGCAGCCGTGCCGACCTGGTCTTCGGCTCGAACTCCGAGCTGCGGGCCGTCGCGGAGGTCTACGCCAGCGACGACGCGCAGGAGAAGTTCGTGCACGACTTCGTGGCCGCCTGGGTCAAGGTGATGAACCTCGACCGCTTCGACCTCGCCTGACCGGGTCAGCGCTCAGCCCATCGGGATGAGCGGCTGCGGGTGCCGGGGCAGGTTCGCGGCCTGCGTCCAGTCCCCGCCGAGGTGCAGCCCGCCGAGCTCGCGCCAGGCCAGCTTCACATGGAAGTTGCCCAGTCCCGCGGACAGCGGGATGCCACGCTTCATCGTGCGGATGTCCCGCAGCTCGCCCGGGTCCCTGACGATGTGGGCGCGGCCGACCGCCACCACGCTCCACGAGGGCTGCGGCCCGTCGAGGTCGTCGACCTCGAACGCCAGGTCGGTATTCCACCCGTAGGCGCTGAGCGGGCTGTACGGCGCGGTGCGGAAGACGATCGCACCGTCGTGCACGCCGTAGTGGACCACCACGATGCGCGGGCCCACCGGCGTCGCCAACGCCACCCTTCCCAAGGTGGCGTGGGCGAGACGCTCGAGGCAGTCCGCGCCGCTCATGTCCGTGGACCCGCTCATCCCGGTGGGCCGCTCCGCCACGGAGCGGGGCGGGCCCTCATGAGGCGGGCTGCGCCGGGATCACCACGACGGGGCACCCAGCGGTGCGGATCACGGTCCGGGCGGTGCTGCCGAGCCGCATCCCGAGCCGTGACTGGTGGCCGTGACGGCCGACGACGAGGAGGTCACTGACCTGCGACAGCTCGTGCAGCGCCACCACCGGTCGGTCGTACACCAGCTCGACCCGCATCTTGACGTCAGGGTGGTGCGCACGCACCTGGTCGACGAGCTCCTCGGCGACCGGTCGCGTCCGGGTCTCCCACTCGCCGGCGAAGGCCCGCCCACCGATCGCGGCGTCGTACTGCCCGGCCGGCCGGAAGGCGTGCATCACGACGACCGGCGAGCCGAGCCGGGCGGCGAGCGCGGCCGCCTCCTCGAGCACCGGCAGCGCCTCCACCGTGCACTCGACGCCGACGCCGACCTGGTGGTGGGGCGCGGCGTCCTCACTCCTGGCCGGCACGCAGACGACCGGCACGGCGCAGTGGGCGGCGACGCCGTTCGTGGTCGAGCCGGTGAGGAAGTGCTCGGAGGAGGACGACCGCGTCCCGAGAACGACGAGGCACGCGTCCTGGCCGTGCTCGACGAGGGCTGCAACGCGAGGCGGTCGGGCCAGGATCGTCTCCGGCGTCTCGCCCCGCCAGCCCATCCGGTAGGCGTCGGCCAGTGCCTCGTGCAGCACGCGCGTGGCGACCTCCTGGAGCGCCGGCTCGGGGAACAGCGGCATCATCGGTGCGACCACGACGTTCTCGTGCCGCACGTGCACCAGCCGCAGGGGCGCGTCGTAGGCGACGGCGAGCTCGATGCCGGCCTCCAGGGCACGTCGTCCCTCGGTGGTGCCATCCACTGCGACCATCACCGGGGCGCTCACGACCTCACCACCAGGACCGTGCAGTGTGCCTGCTCGACGACGGCCCGGCTGACCGAGAAGGCCATCGCCATCAGGCCGGTCTGGCCACGCGAGCCGACCACGATGACCGAGGCCGACCTGGACAGCCACACGAGCGTCTCGACCACCCCGTCCTCGGGCAGGTGCCGCACGGTGGTGACGTCGGGATACTTCTCGCCGTAGCCGCCCAGGGCCTCGCTGAGCCAGAGCTCGTTCTCTTCGAGCTGCGCTCGCCGCTGCTCGCTGAGCGAGCCGTCGACCAGGGTGTCGTGGGTGGCCCAGGTGTGCACCACGTCGAGAGGTCGGCCCTCGGTGGTGGCGATGTCGAACGCCACGTCCAACGCACCCGTCGACGTCGGGGACGCGTCCACGCCGACGACCACGTGTCCGGCGACCTGACCGACTCCCTGCTCCGGCGGGCGGACGACCGCCACCGGGCAGGAGGCGTGACCGGAGACGGCCTCGCTGACCGACCCGAGCAGCAGGGCCTTCACCGGACCACGTCCCCGCGTGCCCACCACGAGCAGCGACGCGTGCGCCGCACGCTCCAGGAGCGCTTCACGCGGGTCCGCCAGCGGCGTGCTGAGGTCCACCTCGAGGCCGGGGTGGTTGCGGTGCACGCGCTCGACCGCCCGGTCGGTGACGGCGTGGGCCGCGGCGGTGAGGTCGCGTCGCATGACGGCGTACCCCGTGAACTCGATCCCGTGGCCGTCATGGGCCGCGTTGACGACGAGCAGCGGCCTGCGGCGCTGGGCCGCGTAGTGCGCGGCCCAGCTCAACGCGGCGTCGCCACCGGCGGATCCGTCGACGCCGACAACGACCGAGCCTGGCTTTGTGATGTCACTCATAGAGCCAGCCTCGTCCTCGTCCGCCTGCCGTGACAGGGCCGGTGGTCATCGGCGGCCGGGACCTTCGGCCCCCTCCCCACCCCTAGGGTGGGGAGGGGGGCTCAGAGCTCCGGCACGTGGGACTCCTCGAAGCCGTCGGCGTCTGCTCCTCCTGCCTCGGCGACGACGATCGCCACCGGACAGCGCGAGTGGTGCAGCACCCGGCGGGCCGTGCCGCCGAGGGCCAGGCCCCCAGGGTGCCGGGGACCGGAGTGCCTGCCGAGCACGACCAGCTGCGCCGTCGAGCCGGCCGTGGCCAGGAGTGCCTCGGCCGGGTCGACCGTCGGCGAGCTCGGGTGGACGACCACGTCGGGGAAGCGCGCCATCAGCGGCCTCAGCGCGCCCGCGAGCTGCGTGGTCCCGCTGGCCTCCCACCGTCCGACGTCCTCGACCGACCAGGCGTACAACGGCGGGACCTGCCAGGAGCACACCACCTCGAGGGGCACCTGGAGGCTGCGGGCCCGCTTGAACGCGAACTCCAGCACCCGGCTGTCCCGCTCGGTGCCGTCGATGCCCACCACGATCGGGCCGTTCGCGGCGGTCGCCGCGGTCCACTCGTGGGGTACGACGACCACGGTCACGCTCGACCTCCCGGCGACCGCGATCGACGTGCTGCCGAGCACTGCCCGCCGCAGCGACCCGACGCCCCGCTTCCCGACCACGAGCATGGCCTGACCGGTCGCCGCCCGGACGAGAGCCCGGCTGGGCTCCCCGACCGTGACCTGCGAGGACGGGTCCCCCGACCGCAGGCTCTCCTCCGAGCCGACGCTCACCCGCTGCAGGGTCCGTCCGGAGACCTGCGCCTCGTGCGTGGCCCACGCGAGCGCCGCCAGGTTGGCGACCGAGCCGTCGACCCCCACCACCACGGTGGGCTCGCCCCCAGACGGCGTCGTCGGGGACGGCGTCGTGCGGGACGGTGCGGCGGCCGGGCTGTCGAGGCCGCTCGGGTTGTCGAGGCTCATCGGGCGACCGGCTGTCCGTGCGGCGCGGTCAGGTCCACGGCGAGGCTGCGGCCCCAGGCGGCGGCGCGCTCGAGCTCACCCGGCACCAGGGGTCCGCGGGTGTCCTCCACCCAGAAGCTCTCCCGCCCCGCCGGGGCGTAGCCCAGGGCACGGACGACCTTCTCCGCCTTCTTCGCGGCGGAGCCCGGGAGCCTGCGTGCATGGTCCACGCGGGTGTCGAAGGCTGCCACCACCTCGGAGTGCGGACCCTTGTGCAGCCCGGCGAGCCACTCGCGCAGGCCGAGGTTCTGCTCGCCCTGGGTGGCTCCCTGGCCGAGGGCCTGCTCCCTGGTCGCGGGGCGGCTCAGGGAGAAGGCGTGCGTCGGTCCGCCGACGACGATCAGGTCGACGAGCTCGGTGATCGGCGTGGGCGCCTTCGAGACCTCGCAGAGGTGCACCGCCAGGTGCTCCCCGAGCCCGGAGGCCACGGCACGGGCCACCGCCTCGGTGTTGCCGAACATCGACTCGTAGACAACGAGGGCTTTCATGACGTCTCCTAGGCGGACAGCCCCGGTCGAGCCCGACCAGGTCACCGCCCAGCCTGGTCCTGCCGCCGTCGCGCCGTCAGAGGCCGCGGGCCCGCCGAGGCAGGACCAAAGACCCTTTCCCGCTAGGGACGCTCGGCGCCCTGCCTGTCGCCGACGCCCGAGCTCAGCATGGTCACCAGGTCGTCGTACTCCTCGAGCTGGGCGTCACCCAGGAAGCTCTGGTGGACCCGGTCGTAGGCCGCTGCGCCCAGTCGCGCCTCGAGGAGGGGGTCGTGGAGAAGCCTGACCAGCGCCCGCCCGAGCCCGGCGAGGTCGTGCGGGTCCTGCAGGAGGAGGCCCTGCTCGCCGTCGACGATCTGGTCGAGGATCCCACCGACGGCGGACGCGACCACCGGCCGGCCCTTCCACATGGCCTCGGTGACGGTGAGCCCGAAGCCCTCGACCAGGCTCTTCTGGACCACCACGGACGCGCGGCGCTGGATCGCGTTGACCAGGTGGGCGTTCTCCTCGACGTCGTCCATCGGCAGGCAGACCAGGTGCACGCGCCGCTGCTGGGACGCATCGAGCCCGGCCCACAGGGCGCGGCACTCGACGAGCACCGCGGCCCCCTCGGGGTCGTCGGACACCCCCGAGACCTCCGGGCCGACCAGCATCAGGTGCACGTCGTCGGGAAGGTCGGCCAGGACGTCGGCGAACCCGGTGAGGACACCGCCCATGTCCTTGAGCCGGTCCCACCGGCTGACCTGGACGACCAGCCGCGACCCGGCGCCCAGGGGCGGCCCGTCGAGGAGGAGCCCGTCGTGGCGGCGGACCCGTCCCTCGGAGCCGTCGGCGCGCGCGAAGGTCAGCTCGGCCGCCGTGGCGTCACCGTCGACCAGACCGGCCTGGACGAGCGCGGCCTCGACCTGGGTGGAGGTCACCGGACAGTTCTTGGCGCTGAAGGGGTCGATCGAAGGGGTGATCACGCGCAGCTTGCCGGGCGGGACCCAGGGCGGGGCGTACACCCGGCGGGAGAAGACGAACGCGTCGGCGTCCGCGAGCATCGGTCGCAGGAAGGCCCACGCCCTCTCGTTCAGCTCGTTGGGGGTGTCACGTCCGATGTGGCACCGCCAGACGACGAGGCAGCCCGCGGAGCGCAGCCCGTCCACGAGGCCGGCGGTCTGTGGGTCGTGGAGAAGCACGATGTCCCCCGCGCGCACCTTCGTCGTCAGGGCGGCCAGGTTGCTCCTCGAGGTCTCCGCGACGACAGCCCGCTGGGCCTCCCCGAGGGGCCCACCGTCCCCGGGCTCGCCGTGCACCAGGTTGTGGATCCGCTTGGTGACGACGAAGAACTCGGGCGGCGCGTCCAGGACGCACCAGCGGGTGTCGATGCCGATCCCGCGGACGTAGGCCAGCTGGGTCTGCAGCATCTCCGCGACCCCCCCGCCGTGGGCGGTCGCGCTGACGTTCCACACGATGCGACCGGTCAGCGTCCTGAGGGCCGCGACGGCGGTCTCCTCGAAGCGGTCACGCCGCTCCTGGGAGAAGAGTGCCGACAGCCGGCCCAGCTGCCTGGTCTCGATCTCGATGTCCTGCATCCCACCAGGGTGCACCATGCACGGCGTCCCCGGGGGTTCTCTCACGCGTGGGCCCGCGGCCGGCCGGCGCGCAGCGACACATAGGTCACCAGGGCCAGCGGGATCGGGAGCAGGTACTCCGCCAGCCGCCAGGTCGGCACGCCGAGCAGCGCTGCGCTCTGCGGTGCCCCGAAGGTCACCAGGGCGGGCACCAGCACCCCTTCCGCGACCCCGATGCCCCCCGGAGTGAGCGGGAGCAGCGCGAGCAGGTTCGCCACGCCGTACGCCGCGAGCAGTGGGCCCGGCGCCAGCAGGCCGGCCACGAGGTGGAAGGGCTGGCCCACACCAGATGCAGGGCGAGGACGACGCCCGCCAGGAAGACCCCGACGAGCACCACGACCGAGGCCGCCGTCTCGACCGCCGTCCCGGCGATGGCGTCCTCACGCGACACCCCGGCGCTCACGAGGAGCCGGTAGCGCAGGGCTGCGGCGGTGGCACCCCCTCCGGGGACGACGTGGCTGACTCCCAGGCCGGTCGGGTCGATCCTCAGCTGCTTCTCGAAGCGCGGCCGGTGCCCACCGCGACGCAGCCACCGCAGCGCGGTGTCCCGGGCCGGCGGGCCGCCGGTCATGGTGTCCCCGGCCCGCGTCCATCGCGCGCGGCGTGCCGTGCGCGGGACACCTGCTTGCGGAGCTCGTCGAACCAGAGGACCGCGCTCGCGGTCCCGGCGCAGACCAGCCAGTGCCCGGGGTCGAGGGAGGCCGTTCCGAAGGCGTGCTGCAGCAGCGGCACCTCCACCACCAGCACCTGGGCGACCACCACGAACGCGACGGCCCCCCACAGCCACCTGTTCACGAACGGCCGGCGGAAGGCGCTGGTGGTCTCGGAGCGGGAGTTGAAGGCGTTGAACAGCTGGGCCAGCACCAGCGTCGTGAACCCGGCGGTGCGGGCCACGTCCAGCGAGTCGTGGCCCTCGACGAGGCCGCCGGGCAGGAAGACGTCGATCGTGAACAGGGTCGCCGCGGCGATCACGAGGCCGAGCATCACCACTCCCGACCACATGCGCGCGTCGATCACCCGGTCGTCGAGCTGACGGGGGCGGCGGGCCATCACGTCGTCGGTCTCCGGGTCGACCCCCATCGCCAGCGCAGGCGCCGAGTCCGTGACCAGGTTCACCCACAGGATCTGGGTCGCGAGCAGCGGCAGGACCACGGTGTCCGAGGACGCCGCGTCGAGGCCGATCCACCCGGCCAGGACCACCCCGCCGAACACCGTGAGCACCTCGCCCATGTTCGAGGACAGCAGGTAGCGCAGGAACTTCTTGATGTTGTCGAAGATCACCCGCCCCTGGCGTACGGCGACCACGATCGTGGCGAAGTTGTCGTCCGCGAGGATCATCGCGGAGGCCTCCTTGGTGACCTCCGTGCCGGTGCGCCCCATCGCCACCCCGATGTCGGCGGACTTCAGGGCCGGTGCGTCGTTGACCCCGTCCCCCGTCATGGCCACGATGTTGCGGTCCGCCTGCAGGGCGTCCACGATCCGGAGCTTGTGCTCGGGTGCGACCCGGGCGTAGACCGAGGTGGACCTAGAGGCCTCCTGCAGCCCCGGCGCGTCGAGGTCCTCGATCTGGGCCCCGGTCAGCGCCCTCTGCCCCGGCTCGGCGATCCCGAGGTCACGGGCGATCCGCAGGGCGGTGGCGGGGTGGTCACCGGTGATCATCACCACCCGGATGCCGGCCCGGTGGGCCTCGGCGACGGCGACGGCGGCCTCGGCCCGGGCCGGGTCGATGATCCCCACCGTGCCCGCGAAGACGAGGTCGTCCTCGAGCCCCGGGGTGACCTCGAGCGGCACCGCGACGGGGTCGTCGGGGGACGTCGGCCCGACCTCGTCGGGGCGCAGCGTCCGGTAGGCGACCGAGAGCGTGCGCAGCGCGCCCTCGGACAGCTCTTCGACCGTGGCCAGGATGCGCGCGCGCATCTCCTCGGTGAGCGGCACGACCGTGCCGCCCGAGCGCAGCCGGCTGCAGTGCCCCAGCAGCACGTCGGGCGCACCCTTGCTGACCAGCACCAGGTCGTCGTGCTCGTGGTCCCGCTCGATGGTCGACATGATCTTGCGCTCGGAGGTGAAGGGGATCTCCGCGACCCGGGTGAACCGGGCCATCCGCCGTTCCCTGACCCCCAGCTTGCGCTCCGCGACCAGGAACGCGCCCTCGGTCGGGTCTCCGAGGACCTGCCATCCCCCGTCGACCTCCTGGAGCACGGCGTCGGAGGCCAGCGACCCCCCGGAGAGGACCACGGTCGCCTCGGCCAGCAGATCCGGGTCGTCGACCGCCTCGCCGCCGGACTGCACCTCGCCCACCGGTGCGTAGCCGACCCCGGTGACGTGCGTCGTGCCGGAGGCGGTGACGACCCGTTGCAGGGTCATCTCGTTCCTGGTCAGCGTCCCGGTCTTGTCCGAGCAGATCACCGACGCCGACCCGAGGGTCTCCACCGAGCTGAGCCTCTTCACGATGGCCTCGCGCCCCGCCATCCGCTGGACGCCGATCGACAGCACCACCGACAGGATCGCCGGCAGTCCTTCGGGCACCGCGGCGACGGCCAGGGAGACCCCGAGCAGCAGCACCGTGACCGCGTCGGCCGTCGTGTGCACGCCGCTGGCGACCCAGATGGTGGCCATCACGACCAGGGCGATCAGCACGACGGCGATCCCGAGCGTCCTGCCGACCCTCGCGATCTCCACCTCCAGCGGGGTCGGCGTCTGCACCGCCTCGTCGAGCAGGCGGGCGATCGCGCCGACCTCGGTGTGCATGCCGGTGCGGGTGACCACCGCTCGACCGGTGCCGGAGATGACGACGGTGCCCTTGAAGACCATGTCGGCGCGGTCGCCGAGCGGCAGCGGACCGGACAGGGTGGTGGCGTCCTTCTCGACCGGCTGGCTCTCACCGGTCAGCGAGGACTCCGCGACGTGCAGTGACGCAGAGTCCAGGAGCCGAGCGTCGGCCCCGACGCTGTCGCCCTCCGCCAGGAGGAGCAGGTCACCGCGGACGAGCCGGGAGGACGCCAGCCGACCGGCCGAGCCGTCCCGGAGGACGGTCGACTGCACCTCGGTCAGGTCCCGGAGCGCGCCCACGGCAGCCTCGGCACGGGCCTCCTGGAGGTAGCCGATGACGCTGTTGGCCACCAGGATCACTGCGATCACGATGGCGTCCACCGGCAGCCCGGAGGCCCCCTCGGCGAACCACGCGACCACGGAGATCGCGACAGCCGCCAGGAGCAGGTAGACCAGCGGGTCGTCGAGCTGGTCCAGCAGCCGTCGCCACCGGGGCACCCCCGGCGCGGCGGTGAGCTCGTTCGGGCCGTCCCGCTCCAGCCGTGAGGCGACCTCCGCCGAGCCCAGACCGCGCTCGGGGTCGGTCCCGAGCGAGGCGAGGACCTCGAGGCCCTCCTGCGTGGACGCCTCGGCGACCTCAGACGGCACGCAAGGCACCGCCCGGCTCCGGCGTACGACGTGCGTGCCACCGGCGTGCCTCGTCGACGCCCCACACCACGAAGGGGAACGGCAGGACCAGGGCCACCTGCCACAGCGGGAGCGCCGTGGTGTTGAAGACCCTCTGGAGCACGGGCACGTAGATGATGGCTGCGGTCAGGACCAGCTCGGCACCGATCGCCCACAGCAGCAGCGGGTTGCTGAAGAACCCGATGCTGCGCAGGGAGGCCCGCTGGGTCCGGGCGGCCATCGCGGTGCCGACCTGGCAGGCGACGATCCCGAGCCAGGCCACGGTGGTGGCCTCGACGTAGGCTCCGTGCAGGGGGGTCCCGACGCCGGTCGCGTCATGGAAGGACCACCCGGCGTGCAGGAGCACGACGAAGAACCCGAGCAGCACCAGGGCCGCGGACACGATGCCGACCAGGCCCCAGGCCCGCCACAGCAGCGACCCGCGGATGACGCCCTCGCCACGTGCGCGCGGGGGGCGCTGCATCAGCCCCGGCTCTCCGGGCTCGCGGCTCAGCGCGAGCGCCGGGAGGGTGTCGGTGACCAGGTCGATGGCGAGCAGCTGCATCACCGTGATCGGCAGCGGCACGGCGCCGCCCGAGAGGGCGTAGAGCACGAACGGGGCCACCTCGGGCACCGAGTGCGACAGGATGTAGAAGATGAACTTGCGGACGTTGTCATAGACCCGCCGGCCCTCCTCGACGGCATTGATGATGGTGGCGAAGTTGTCGTCGCTGAGCACGATCAGTGCGGACTGCCGCGCCACCTCCGTCCCCGACAGGCCCATCGCCACCCCGATGTCGGCCGCCCGCAGCGCGGGCGCGTCGTTGACCCCGTCGCCCGTCATCGCCACGACGTCCCCGTTGGCGCGGAGCCGGTCGGCGATCCGCAGCTTGGCCTCGGGCGAGCTGCGTGCGAACACCAGCTCCTGCCCGGACCTGAGCACCTCGCTGAGCTCGCTGTCCGACATCGCGTCGAGCTCACCACCGGTGATCGTCGCGGTGCCCGCGGCGCCGGTGCCGATGCCGACCTCGCGCGCGACCTCGGTGGCCGTGGTGCCGTTGTCGCCGGTCACCACGTGGATCCGGATGCCCGCCTCGTGCGCACGCGTCATCGCGGCGGCCACCTGGGGGCGGGGCGGGTCCAGCAGCGCGACGAAGCCCAGGAAGCTCAGGTCCGTCTCCAGCCCGGCCCGCTGGGTGGGGACCACCGTTCCGTCGTCCAGGACGCGCTCCGCGACGGCGATCAGCCGCAGCCCCCGCTCGGCGTACCCGTCCAGCACCGCCTGCAGGGACGCGAGGGCGGCGGGGTCCATCGAGCTGCTCGTCCCGGCCCCGAGGGCTCGGCGGGAACACTGCGCCAGGACCGCCTCGGGCGCCCCCTTCACGTGGATGGTGCGCTTCGTCCCGAGCCCGTCGACGGTGGTCATCAGGCGCAGGCGCGGGTCGAAGCGGAACATCGCCAGCCGGCCCTCCTGACGCCGTGCCTGGACGACGGGCGAGCCCAGCCGCTCCGACAGCTGGAGGATCGCCGTCTCGGTGGGGTCACCGCTGGCTCCGGCCGCGGAGAGCTCGGCGGTGGAGCAGGTCGCGGCAACCTCGGCGACCCGGGCGGCCAGTGCGGGCAGCTCGGGGTCGGTGCAGGACCACGCGACCTTCTCGTCCACCAGGTCGGCGCTGCCGAGGAACGTCCAGAGGGCGACGGCCTGCATCCGGTTCTGGGTGAGCGTGCCGGTCTTGTCGGTGCAGATCACCGTGGTGGAGCCGAGCGTCTCCACCGCGGACAGCCGCTTGACCACGGCTCCCTGCCGAGCCAGCCGACGCACGCCGACGGCCAGCGCGAGGGTGATGGTCGGCAGCAGCCCCTCGGGCACGTTGGCGACGAGCATCCCGATCGCGAAGCTGACGGCCGAGCTCAGCGACAGGCCCGCGAACAGTCCCAGCGGCAGGAAGGCCAGTGCCGCGACGACCGCGACCACCGAGATCAGCCGGGCCACGTCGCGGATCTGCAGCTCGAGCGGGCTGGGCTGCGGCTTGTCACGCTGGGAGAGCGCGGCGATCCGCCCGATCTCGGTGCCCATCCCCGTCGCCGTGACGACGACGTGGGCCTCGCCGCTCATGCAGGCGCTGCCGCTGAAGACCATGTCGGCGGCCTGCAGCAGCGGGACCGCGACCTCGTCGGGCTCGGCGCTCCGCGACACCGGCTGCGACTCGCCGGTCAGGGTGGAGAGGTCGACGTCGATCGCGCCGTCGATGACGCGGCCGTCCGCGCTGATCCGGTCACCCTCGGCGATCACCAGGACGTCCCCGCGGACCAGATCGACCGCGTCGATGTCCACCCGGGTCCCGTCGCGCACCACCGAGGCCCGTTCGGGCAGGTACGACGCGAGGGCCTCCACCGCGTGCTCGGCGTGCCGCTCCTGGAAGAACGCGAAGACGGCGTTCAGCAGGACCACCCCGAAGATCGCGGCGGCGAGCGCGACGGTCCCGTTGGCGAACGCCAGCACCCCGGCCGCCACGAGCAGCAGCGCCAGCGGCTGGGTGAACTGCTTGAGCAGCTGTCCGGGCCACTGCGCCCCGCCCCGCTGGGTCAGCGTGTTGAGCCCCGAGGAGGCCAGCCGCAGGGCCGCCTCGGCGGTCGTCAGGCCGTCGACCGACGTGCGCAGGTCCCGCAGCAGCCGGTCGGGTGGCTCGGTGACCTCGGCGTTCACGTCGGCCGTCAGGACGGGGACCGTCCTGGCGGTCATCGGCGTGACACCTGAGTTCCCGAGCGGCCGGCGACCACCTCGCCCGCCTGGTCGAGGGCGCCGATCGCGGCACGGCCTCCGGTCGACCGGACGAAGTCGCAGGCCGCCTCGACCTTGGGCCCCATCGACCCGGCCGGGAAGGACAGCCCCTCGATCTCGGCGACGTCGACGTCGAGGAGCGGGTGTTCGCTCGGCAGGCCGAAGTCCGCCATCACCGCTGCGACGTCGGTCAGCATCACCAGCAGGTCGGCGTGCAGGCTGTCTGCGACCAGGGCGGCGGTCCGGTCCTTGTCGACGACCGCGTCGACGCCGTGCAGGCCGGACGCGTCCTCCACCACGGGGACGCCACCACCGCCCGCGAGGACGACGGTGACCCCACCCGCCAGCAGGTGCTCGGCGATCTCGAGCTCCACGACGCGTCGCGGCAGCGGCGACGCGACCACGCGGCGCCACAGGGAGCCGTCTCGCGCGACCTGCCAGCCGTTCTCCCGGGCGAGGTCGTGCGCGAGCCCCTCGGCGTAGGAGCTCCCGACGAACTTGGTCGGGGAGCCGAACGCCGGATCCTGCGCGTCCACGACGGTCTGGGTCACGACGGTGACGACCGGCGTGCGGAGCCCCGCGTTGCCGAGCGCCTGCTGCACCCAGTAGCCGATCACCCCCTGGGTCTCAGCGACGAGGTCACCGAGCGGGTAGGGACGTGACAGGGACGTGTCCGCACCGCTCTCCAGCGCCAGCAGGCCCACCTGCGGGCCGTTGCCGTGCACGAGCACCAGCTCGTGCTCGTCGGCCAGCTTCGCGAGGTCGGGCGCGGCCTGTGCGACGTGCGCCAGCTGGATGGCCGCGTCCGGGCGCTCGCCACGGCGGAGCAGCGCGTTGCCCCCGAGCGCCACGACGATCCGCACCGCTCAGCTGCCCAGGGACGCGACCATGACGGCCTTGATCGTGTGGAGCCTGTTCTCCGCCTGGTCGAAGACGATCGAGTGCTCCCCCTCGAACACCTCGTCGGTCACCTCGAGCGCGGTCCGGCCGGTGCGCTGGAACAGCTGCTCACCCACCTGGGTGTCCCGGTTGTGGAAGGCGGGCAGGCAGTGCATGAACTTCACGTCCGGGTTGCCCGTGCGCTCGAGCAGACCCGCGTCCACCTGGTACGGCGAGAGCAGCGCGATCCGCGCGTCCCAGGAGTCGACGGGCTCGCCCATCGACACCCACACGTCGGTGTAGACGAAGTCGACCCCGGTGAGCCCGCCCGCGACGTCGTCGGTCAGCGTGATCCGGGCACCCGTCGTCTCGGCCGCCGCCGCAGCGGACTTCACGACGGCCTCGGGGACCGAGAGCGCCGACGGGGCGACGATCCGCACGTCCATGCCCATCATCGCGCCGGCGACGAGCAGCGACCTTCCCATGTTGCCGTGGGCGTCCCCGACGTAGGCGAAGGAGATCTCGGCGTCGGGCTTGTCGACGTGCTCGCGCATGGTCAGCATGTCGCACAGCGACTGGGTGGGGTGCCACTCGTCGGTCAGCCCGTTCCACACCGGGACCCCGGAGAGCATGGCCAGCGACTCGACGGTGCTCTGGGCGAATCCGCGGTACTCGATCGCGTCGTACATCCTCCCGAGGACCCTGCCGGTGTCGACGACGGACTCCTTGTAGCCGAGGTGCGAGCCCGAGGGGTCGAGGTAGGTCACGTGCGCGCCCTGGTCGTGGGCCCCGACCTCGAACGCGCACCGGGTGCGGGTCGAGGCCTTCTCGAAGATCAGGGCGATCTCCGCACCCTCCAGCCGCCTGGTCTCGGTGCCTGCGTGCTTCTCGTCCTTGAGCTGCGCGGCGAGGTCGAGCAGGCCGAGCCACTCGGCCGGGGTGAAGTCGAGCTCCTTGAGGAAGCTCCGCCCGTGCAGCGTCATGTGCTCACCGCCTCGCGCTCGATGGGGCAGGTCATGCAGCGTGGCCCACCGCGTCCGCGACCGAGCTCGGACCCGACCACCGGGACGATCTCGATGCCCTGCTCGGTCAGGTAGCGGTTGGTCACGGTGTTGCGCTCGTAGCCGAGGATGACCCCCGGTGAGACGGCCAGGAAGTTGTTGCCGTCGTCCCACTGCTCACGCTGGGCGCCCATCTTGTCGATCGGGGTCCGCAGGATCCGCAGCCGGTCCAGCCCGAGGGCATCGGCGACGACGGGGAACAGCTCGGTGTTCTCCTCGATCTTGAAGTCGCCGCTGCCGTCCCCGAGCGCGGACAGCGTGAAGGACCGCAGGTCGTGCGGGAGGTAGGGGTAGACACAGAAGACGTCGCGGTCGATCATCGTCATCGCCGTGTCCAGGTGCATGAAGGCCCGCTCCTTCGGGAGCTCGACGACGATCACCTCGCGGACGGTGCCCGACGCGAACAGCCGTCTGGACAGGATCTCGATGCCCTGCGGGGTGGAGCGCTCACCCATCCCGATCATCACGGCGCCGTTGCCGATCACGGTGATGTCGCCACCCTCGATGGTCGCGGACTCGTGCGAGAGCGAGTCGTTGCCGTACCAGTAGGTCATCTCGGTGGCGGTGAACATCGGGTGGAAGCCGTAGACCACCCGCGAGTTGATGGTCTCTCCCTGACGGGCCGGCTTCGCCATCGGGTTGACCGAGACACCGCCGTAGACCCAGGCCGAGTTGTCCCGCTGGAACAGGTGGTTCGGCAGCGGCCGCAGCAGGAAGTCGTCCGAGCCGAGGTAGTCCATCAGCAGGCTCGGTGCGTGGAGCTGGGACTCCAGGTCCGACTTGAGGACGCCCCCGATCAGCAGCTCCGCGAGCAGGGGCGCCGGCGTGGACCCGACGAGGGCGTCGAGCGGCGCGTCGAGCGCGGGCCCGAACCGGGTGCCGGTGGTGAGCTCCCGCTGCAGGAACTCCCGCGCCCCCGGCGCGTCGAGGGCCTCGGCCAGCAGCTGCGCGAAGTGGTGCACGAGGACGCCGTGGTCCTCGAGCTGCCCGACGAACGCGTCGTGCTCCTCACGCGCCCGCTCGGCCCACATCACGTCGTCGAACAAGAGCTCGTCGACGTTGCCCGGGGTCAGCCTGCTGAGCTCGAGGCCCGGTCGGTGCACGATCGCCTGCTTGAGGACTCCGACCTCGGAGTCCACGTGGAACGTCATGGAAGGCCTTTCGTTGCTGGGGACGGGGGGATGGTGGTGGGCCGGGTGGCTCACCTGTAGGCGGGGACGGGCTCCGGATCGGTCATGGAGCCACGCATGGACACGTAGACCGGGATGCCGATCAGAGATGCTCCGCCGGCCATCAGGAAGGGTCCCCACACGACGTACCAGGAGTCGCCGGAGTTGCGGGAGTAGTAGATGAAGGCCAGCGAGAGGACGAGCGCGACCACGGCCACGGACAGGTCGAGCGCGAAGCGGGGGGTGAACCCGGCGCGGTGGTCGCGGACCCGCCACACGATCTGGGCGAGTGCGGAGAAGGCGTAGGGGATCGCGGCGGTGATGCCGGTCATCAGCACCAGGGTGGTGAACACCGAGGCGCCGCTGGTGCCGAGGTAGCTCAGGATCACCGCGAGCGAGGCCAGGGCGGTGGAGGCGATGATCCCGAAGGCCGGCACCTGCCTCTTCGACAGGGATCCGAAGCGCTTCGGGAACAGCCCGTCCTTGGTCGCCGCCAGCGGCATCTCCGCGCAGATCATCGTCCAGCCGTTCAGGGCTCCGATGCCCGAGACGATCACCGCGAGGGCGACCAGGTTGCCGGCCCATGACCCGCTGCCGACGATGTGGTCGGCGGCGACGGAGTACGACGCCTTGTTCGCGTCGAGCGCCAGGCTGCTGGTCGGCAGGATGCCGAAGACGGCGATCAGCGAGAGCATGTAGACCACACCGCTGGCGAGCGTGCCGTAGATCGTGGACTTGGGGACGTTGCGTGCCGGGTCACGGACCTTGGCGGCGGCGACCGCAGCCGTCTCCACTCCCAGGTAGCTGAACAGGCAGATCGCCATCGCCCCGCCGATCGCGGACAGGCTGCTGTCACCGCTGACGTTCCAGGGGGTGAAGTTCCCGGAGCTGATGAAGAACAGCCCGATCGTGGACATCAGCACCAGCGGGATGAACTTCAGCACGGTGGTCCAGAGCTGGAAGGAGCCCATGTTCCGCAGACCCGTCAGGTTCACCGCGGCCGGGATCCAGAGCCCGAACAGCGCGATCACGATCGACCAGAACGACAGGCTGCCCTTGTTCACGAACTTCTCGACGTAGTACACCCAGCCGACCGCGATCGCGGCGTTCCCCGCCCAGGCGGTGATCCAGTAGGACCACGCGTTCGCGAAGCCCCAGCCGTTGCCGAACGCGACCCGTGCGTAGGCGTAGGGGCCACCGTCCGCCGGGAGCCGTCGCGACATCACCGCGAACATCATCGCCAGCGCGATCGCCCCCACCGTCGCCAACCCCATCGCGAGCAGGCTGATCGGTCCGTAGGACGCCAGTGCGTAGGGGAGGCTGAAGATGCCGACACCGATGATGCTGCCCATCACCAGCGCGGTCGTCTGGGTCAGCCCGAGCCGGTCGCCCTTGCGCTCCGCCGCTGTCTCAGGTTCGAGTATCTGGGTCATCACAGCTCCTGTCGGCGGGTGAGCCTCACCCAGCCACTTCAGGCAAGCACCGAGGCTCCTCCGGGGGGCAGGGGCGAAGGTCCCGGTCCGGAGGGCAGATGGTCCCCTGACGTCGTCAGGATGCCCGGGCGGGCGCGGTCAGCGCGGGCACGCTCCTCGGCTCGGCCAGCAGCGCGATCGAGAGGTCGCCCAGCCGCTGGTGGGTGACCCGGGC
>JBDTXF010000004.1:0-22872 GCA_040006355.1 Nocardioidaceae bacterium
AGCTCCGACTCCTCGACCGTACGACGCGCCATGGTCTGGCTCGATGCGGCCGCCTTGGGGTCGATGTCGTCGCCGACGATCACCTCTGCATACGGGTCGGCCAGCGCGGAAGGGTCGAGCAGAACCAGGTCGCGCCGTGGCGGTCAGGAAACGGTCGTGGATCGCCGCCAACCGAGCCAGCGGCTTCGCGAGGTGCTCGGGGGTTGCGATGGGTGAGCCACGGGGGCTGGAGAACCATCTCACTCGTGGCGGCGCCGCCGTCTCCCACGCCGACGCGGGCGGCGTCTCGTGGACCCCGCTCAACGTCCACAGATCTGTGCCCGCGACCAAAACCAGCCGGCCCGCCAGGAAGGCCCCCGGCCGAGATGTGCGGCACGGCGCCGCGCAGCGTGGGGACCACGAGGTGCTCGAGGTCGGACAGGCAGCAGCGGACGGTGAACGACTCGACAGCGGGCAGCACATCGTCGTCGAACCAGAACTGGATGAGCAGAAGCTCCACCGCCGCCTTACCCAGCTCCGGCCCGTCGGGATGCTACCCGGCGAGCCGACGGGCGATGCGCCGTAGATGACGTTCGAACGGAGGAGTGAGCGCGAAGTCGACCAACGGCCGCTTGATCTCTTCGGCCAGATCGGTCGCGGACTCCTTGTCGCTGTCAAGCGGCATGCCGAGACGATCCGACCAAGTATCACGACCCGATGCCCAGCACCGAACGGCGAGTGCGCACAACGCCCTCGATGATTTCCGCGTCGACCGCCGCCGAGGGTCGGAGGCATTCAGGAGTTTGACAGGTTGGCGGGCTTCCATGGATACAGGAGGAGACATCTGATGACCCTCGCGACCACGGACGACCTCGAGAGTGACGCCCACCCTGGACCCTTGCACCGTCAGACGCGGCTGCTCCTTGCCCGCGCCGCCGGACGCGCCGTGTCAACCCTGTCTCGTCGGCTCGGCCTGGGAGCAGGCGGCACCATCGGCGGCCGGGTGCTCCTCAAGGTCGCACCGACCGCCGTGTCGGCACTCGCGCGAGATCGGGACGTAGTCCTGGTCAGCGGCACGAACGGGAAGACGACCACCTCGGCCCTGCTGGCGACTGCGCTGCGTTCTTCGATGCCGACCGACACCAACACCGACGGCGCCAACACCCCCGCCGGGCTCGCGCACACGCTCTCGATGGGGAACGCCTCGACGGTGGTCCTGGAGACCGACGAGGGCTGGTTGCCCTGGGCCGTCGAGCAGACCCGCCCCGGCACGGTGGTTCTCCTCAACCTCTCGCGGGACCAGCTCCACCGTCATCATGAGGTGGGACGACTGGCCGCGATCTGGCGAGAGGCGATGACGCAGGTCGACCTCGTCGTCGCCAACGCAGACGACCCCGATGTCGTCTGGGCCGCCCTCGCCTCGCGTCGGCAGCTCTGGGTGTCAGCAGGCCAACACTGGGTCCAGGACGACAACGTGTGCCCTCGATGTGGCCAGCAGTGCCTGCACGCGCATGGATCCTGGAGCTGTTCATGCGGCCTGCGCCGCCCCGAGCCCGACTGGTGGATCGAGGGGGCCGAGCTCGTGTCCGGCACGAGCCGGGTCCCGCTCGGTCTCAGTCTTCCCGGCGACTTCAACCAGGCGAACGCGGCCATGGCTGCGGCCGCCGCCTGGAGTCGAGGCGTCCACCCACAGGATGCCGTGCGGCACATGCGCCGGGTCTCGACGGTGGCGGGTCGCTACGCCATTCGGGAGTACCACGGGCGGTCAACGCGTCTGCTGCTCGCCAAGAACCCGGCGGGTTGGCTGGAGACCATCAACATGGTCGCTCCCCACCGCGGCCCCTTGGTGCTCGCCTTCAACTCTGACGGTGTCGACGGACGGGATCCGTCCTGGCTCTACGACGTGCCGTTCCAGCGACTCTCAGGTCGCCGCATCATCGTGGTGGGGCGCAGGGCCACTGATCTGCTCGTCCGTCTGGAGATGGACGGCCTGGCCGGGGTCGGGCGAGCGCGCAGCGTCGCAGCCGCACTGGTATCTCTGCCCACCGGCCCGGTGGATGTGATCGCCAACTACACCGCGTTCCAGGACGCCCGACGCGAGCTGAGCCGTGCCGAGCGACACTGAGATCGCGGTCGTGCTGATCTACCCCGATATCCTCGGCACCTACGGGGACCGAGGCAACGCTCTGGCACTCGTCCACCGTGCCCGGGCTCGCGGCCTCGCGGCAAGGGTCATCGAGGTGAGCACCCGGGAGATGGTCCCAGAATCCGCCGAGGTCTACCTGCTCGGCGGGGGTGAGGACTCGGCCCAGCACCTTGGCCTCGCCCAGCTGAGGCAGGACAGCAACCTGGCCAAGGCTTTGGGCGAGGGTGCCACCTGTCTCGCGGTGTGCGCCGGCTTCCAGCTCCTGGCCCGCGAGTTCACCGGCTCGGAGGGCAACACCGAGCAGGGCCTCGGCGTCCTCGACGTGGCATGCGGGAGGCTTCCCAGCCAGCGCGCAGTCGGCGAGATCGTGACCGAGCCGGTAGGCATCTCAGGTCTACCCATGTTGACCGGCTATGAGAACCACCTCGGAAACGCCGTGCTGGGGGCGGACGCGCGGCCACTCGGACGGCTGGTGAGAGGGATCGGGAACGGTGACCGACGCACCGAAGGTGCCGTCCAGGACAACATCGTGGCCACCTACCTCCACGGCCCCGTACTCGTGCGCAACCCTGCCCTGGCGGATCACCTCCTCGAGCGGTCGACAGGACCGTTGGCGCCGTACGACGACGAGCTCGCAGAGCAACTGCGCCACGAGCGCCTCGAAGAGGTCCGACACCGTGGGAACCGTCACTGATGCGCGACGGCCAGGGTTTCCTGTGGGTTGGCGAGCCCGCCCAGGGCCAGGGAGAAGCCGCGCTCGACCTCCCTGTCGCGCTCTCCCACATGAGAGCCGCCTGGCTGCTGCCCGCGGCGATGGGCCTGAGGGCGCTGTGGGTGCTGCGCTGGCGAGTCGGTACGGTCGATCATGGTCGTGGGACTGGTGTGCGCCGTTGGGACGTCTTTGTCCTATGGGGTTGGCTCGGTGCTGCAGGCTGTGGCGGCGCGCAACGTGGACTCAGCCGCACACCTGGATCCTCGACTGCTGCTTCGGCTGCTGCGTGCGTGGCGTTATCTGCTGGGTCTGGCCCTTGACGGTCTCGGATTTGCGCTCTCGCTGGTCGCCTTGCGGTCCCTGCCGCTCTATGTGGTTCAGTCGGTGGTTGCGAGCTTTCTCGCGGTCACGGCAGTCACAGGTGTGGTCCTGCTCGGAACCCGCATGCGCAAGGCCGAGCAGGTTGCCCTGGTGGTGGTTGTCCTGGGCCTCTCGCTGGTCAGCCTTTCCGCGGCGCCTGAGTCCGCAGCTGCACCCGGTCCCAGGGTGGAATGGCTGCTCCTCGCGTCCGCGGTGGTGCTGGTCCTCGTCTCACTCCCCCTGGGAAGGCTGGGCGGCAAGCCGGGCGCCTGGGTTCTGGGTGGTGTCGCGGGGATGGCGTTCGGTGTCGTCGCTGTCAGCGCGCGGTTGTTGTCGTCATTGACGGGCCACAGCGGCCTGACACCCGTGGTCCAGCAGATGCTGGAGTCGCCGGCGGCGTACGCCCTTCTGGTGGCTGCACCGTTGGCTCTGATGACCTATGCGACAGCGCTTCAGCGCGGCAGCGTGGTCCAGGCGACAGCCCCTTTGGTGGTGGGGGAGACGGTCCTGCCGGCGCTCATGGGGCTGACACTGTTGGGCGATCACGCAAGGCCGGGGTGGGGCGTGGCGGCCGCCGCGGGTTTCTGCCTCGCGGTTGGTGCCGCCCTGCTGCTCTCCCGCTTCGGAGAGGTGTCGCCATCTCCGTCAGCCGTGTAGGTCGCGCCGCGCTCGGCCAGCGTGCCCTACCCGCGCTGGGGCCGGATGCCTCCTGCTCGATGGACAATCTGGCTGCAGGCGGGTGGAACGCGGTGTGACGTCGAGGTCAGTCATCCACGGAGTGGCACAACGCTAGTCCAGACGTGGGTCACCATGTCGCCCACCGGACCGTTCCCTCTCGACGGCATCGTTGCGCGGACTGTCGTGGCGTTCTTGGGACTGGTCGCCGTGTGGCAAAGGCTGACCTCACGCACACCCTGGAACGTCGTGGGCAGGTTGCTCTCGGGGCCTGGTCAACGTGCTGGTGGAGCTCGCCGCGGCCACCCAGCCGAACGCGGCGCACCACTTCCTTCGTCAGGTTGTTCGGCTGACGACGAGGCGTTGCGTCCAGAGAACAACCCCGGATGGCCTACGCACGGTGTGCGTCTCCCTCGTCTCGATTGGTCGGGCTTTGTGGCGCCGTCAGCCGAACATGGACGCGAACGCTGTCAGAGCTTCGATGTGCTCACGACCGCGCCCGCGGCGAAGTCGACCGACGCCGGAGTCGTGCGCCTCGTGAAGTGGGCGCAGGCCGCGTCCCGCCGTTCATCAGTACGGCGACCGGTTCGGGCTCTACGTCGTGCCGCTGACGCTGGTGGTCGCGGCCGGTTCGTGGCCAGTCAGCAACCACGCGGTCCGTGCGGTTCCCGTTGGAGCAACTCGCGGCCGCGCAGGTCATGCGGTTCGACAAGACAGGAACCCTGACTCAGGGCCGTCGTGCGGTGTCGGACGTCGTGACGGCTCCAGGCCCCCTGCTGATGAGCTCCTCCGACCGGCCACGGACTGGAAGCTCGGGTCGGCGGTCAGCAGGTCCGCATCGGCACGTCCGCCTGGATCCTGGCTGGGGAGCGGGCACTGGACAGGTCTCGTGCTTCGCGAGTGACCGTGCCGCGCTGATCCGGCTGACGAGGTCGTCGTCGGTGCGGGCGGTCTCGCTCAGCCGGCTCGCCTCAGACACCGTTCGCCGCGAGCCGGGACGATCGGCCTTGAGACTGCTGTGACGGGCTGGTGGCATCATTCGCGGCATGACGCTGATTCGTTCCCTCTTGCTGTTCGTGGCTGCCGCGGTCGCTGAGATCGGTGGTGCCTGGCTCGTGTGGCAGGGCCTGCGGGAGCACCGCGGATGGTTCTGGGTCGGAGCGGGGATCATCTCGTTGGCGGTGTACGGGTTCGTCGCCACCTTCCAGCCTGATGGGCACTTCGGGCGCATCCTCGCTGCCTACGGAGGCGTGTTCGTTGTCGGATCACTGGTGTGGGGGATGGCCCTGGACGGCTTCGAGCCTGACCGCTTTGACGTGATCGGCGCCGGTATCTGCCTCGTTGGCGTCGCTTTCATCATGTATGCCCCCCGGCCGGCCTAGGAGGCGTGCGGGTTCGAAGGCGGCGGGCTCGGTCTGGCGACGCGTAGGTCTGCTCCGCGGGCCAAAGCCGCGACTGGTCCCGCCCGTGGGGTCGTGGGTTCAAGCGCACTGAGCGCGCGGAGGCACGTGCTGGCGGCCATTTCCATCCAACTCGAGGAATGCGGCTCCTGCCCCGGACGGTAGGGCGCGAGCCTGCTCGTCAGCGCGACCCCAGTCCTTCGCCGAGCCGTACGCCGCCTCCGACGAAGGGTGTGAGCGGGGCCGTCTCAGCGCCGTGCCTGGATGGTGGCTCTTGGGTCCCAAGTCCACTGCGGATACACAGCGTTTCTTCCGAGGCAACTCTTGTGCTGGTCCAGGAGCAGGCGTAACGTCCCGAAATCATCAGGCGAACCGCTCACGTCACAGGCTTGACAGCCCAGTGGACCCGGAGGGATGCAGCGAATGACGGATGCCCGTGAGGCTCTCAAGAAGCGTGCTGAAGCAGACGGGATCGAGTTCTTCTTCGCGATGTTCGTCGACATGCACGGCAAACCGTGCGCCAAGCTGATTCCGGCAGAGGCGTTCGACGTCATGATGGATGGTGGCGCGGGCTTTGCAGGCTTCGCTGCTGGGCCGATGGGCCAGACACCTTCGGACCCGGACCTGATCGCAGTTCCTGATCCGGACTCCTACGTGCGCGTGCCTTGGCAGCCCGAGCTCGCTGTGCTCCAGTGCGACATCCACGTGGAGGGCCAGCCTTGGGGATTTTCGCCTCGGGTGATCTTGAAGCGTCAGTTGGCGCTCCTTGCCGAGCGCGGTTTCACCTACAAGGTCGGGACCGAGGCGGAGTACTTCCTGGTCTCTCGGGGCGCCGATGGCAGCGTCCGGGTGGCCGACACGCTCGACACCGCGAGCTCGCCGTGTTACGACGTCAAAGCGCTGACTCGGATGTATCCGCACCTCACTGCAGTGGCTCGGCACTGCAACGAGCTTGGCTGGGGCAACTACGCCAACGATCATGAGGACGCGAATGGGCAGTTCGAGCAGAACTTCCACTACACGGATGCGCTCACCTCGGCCGACCGTCTGATCTTCTTCCGCTACATGGTGCACACCCTTGCTCACCAGGCGGGGATGGCCGCCACCTTCATGCCGAAGGTCTTCTCCAGCAGCACGGGCAACGGGCTGCACATGCACTCGAGCCTGTGGCGAGGCGAGGAGCAGCTGTTCCTCGACGAGTCTGACGAGAGGGGGCTGGGCATGTCGAAGCTCGGCTACTCGTTCGTGGGCGGACTCGTGCAGCACGCGCGCGCTTCGATGGCGGTGACCTGTCCGACGGTCAACAGCTACAAGAGAATGGGCGTCGGCGCGCCGGTGTCCGGCGCGACCTGGGCACCCGCCTACGCGACGTACGGCGGCAACAACAGGACTCAGATGATGCGGATCCCCGATGGCGGACGCGTCGAGCATCGCGGTTGCGACGGGTCCGCCAACCCCTACCTCGCCCTGACGGTCATGCTCGCCGCCGGCTTGGATGGCATCGACCGTGGGCTCGATCCGGGCGAACCCAACACCGACAATCTCTACACTCTCTCGGTCGAGCAGATCGCCGAGCGAGGCATTGCAGGCATGCCCCCGACTCTCCTGCACGCCACGGAGGCGCTGGTCAAGGACGACGTGCTCCGCGAGGCTCTGGGAAAGGAGTCCGGTGGGGACTACATCGACTACTTCGCGCAGGTGAAGGAGCAAGAGTTCCGCGACTACCACGCCGTGGTCAGTGACTGGGAGATCCAGCGGTATCTCACCCTGTTCTGAGCGCTGTCTCATCGCGTCCGCCCGTCAACCCCACTGCTGTAGGGAAGCCTCGTGAACACTTCGCCCGAACCATCGGTGCCGTCGACTGGTCTTGCTCGGGAGACGAACTGGTGGGGCGCGTTCGTCATCGGGCTGGCAGGGACGATCCTCGTGACCGGGATCGCGCCGTACGCAGTCTCGAGCCTGGGGGCTGCGTCGATTCCCATGTTCATCGGTGTCACCGCGGTCGGCGTCCTGCTGTGCTTCTGCCTTGCCGAGCTCGCTGCGATGATGCCAGACCGGACTGGGGGGCTGCCCTCGTATGCCTTCGAGACCTACAAGCCGCTGGGTGCGACGGTTGCCAAGCACGCCGGCGGCGTCTCGGGCTGGGCGTACTGGCTGGGTTGGTTTCCTGTTGCGCCGATCAACATGATTCTGGCGTCCAGCTATATCGTCAGCCTGTTCGGGTTGCCGACCGGCCGCAGCTTCTCTCCCTTCGGCGCGCTCGGCACGCCCGTGTCCGCGGCGGTCCTGGTCATTTCGTTGATCGGTCTGCTGTTCGTCCTGATCCCCTCGCTGCTGGGTATCAAGCTGGGGGCGGAGTTCGCGACGGTGCTGGGCATCGTGTCCATGGTCCCGCTGACGCTGCTCGTCTTCCTGCCCTTGTTCAAGCCTTCTTCCATGCACTGGTCGAACCTCGCGGGCTTCCACCTGGCCGACTCGAGCACCGGGAGCCTGGCGTTCTTCGTCGCCTGGATCTTCGTGATGTCCTGGTCGGTGATCGCGATGGAGGCGGCAGCGTGCTATATCGGGGAGTGCCGCGACCCCGTGCGCGACGCGAAGATCGCCATGACGGTCGAGGGACTGTACGGGTTCTTCATCTACACGATGATCCCCGTTGCGTTCATCGTCGTGCTCGGCAAGGCGCAGGGTGATCCACTCACGGCGTTCACCGAGTTCACCAAGAGCATCTTCGGAGCCCAGGGCTCGCGGATCCAGTTCATCATCGGGATCCCTCTGATCGTCGCCCTCCTGCTCTCGGTGCTCAACGCCATCATGGGTTGTGGCCGGTCGCTCTACCAGGTGGCCGAGGACAAGCTTCTGCCCCGCTGGTTCCAGCGGGTCAACCGGCACGGCGTGCCAGGCAACGCGATGATCTTCAATGCGGTCTGCTCAGGTGTCGTCGTCCTGTTCGGGTCGCCGTTGCGCATCTACATCTTCTCCAACATGGGCTACCTCCTCGCCTGCTCCATGGCCATGGGCGGCTACTTCCTGCACAGGCACTACCGGCCCGACGCCGTGCGGCCGGTCAGGATGGCCGGCTGGGTCCGCTGGGCCGCACTCGCCAGCTTCGTCGTCGGCATGGTGATCTGGGCCTATGGCGGCTGGGAGGCTCCCAAGCTGGTCGTCGGCCCAGAGGAGGGACCCTTCCTCTTCTTCCTCGGAATCGCCGTCATCGCGGCGTACGTGCCGTTGTACCAGTGGCGCAAGTGGGAGGAACGCCGTGACCACACATCCTCCGAGGCACAGGTGCTCTACAAGGACTCGGCTTGACGGCGCGGAGCCGGGGGCGAGGGCTCGCGGCACAACCCACGACCTCCGCGAACGTCCTGCTGGCCACGACAAAGGGGTCCTTCTCCGCCGAGGCGATCGGACTGGCTGCTCAGGTCGCGGGGGAGACGTCCGTCGCGGTCGTTCTCATCAGCCGTATCCACGGGTACGCCCTGGGTATCCCGAACCCTGGGTTGCTTCCGACTCGACGGGAGCAGGACATGGCGAAGACGGCCGTCACCGAGGCGGTTCGAGCCCTACGCCGACAAGGCGTTGTCGCCGACGGTCAGGTGGCCGCCACCCGCACAGCAGCGAAGACCATCTCTCGCATCGCCGTGGTCCGCGGCGCACGCCACGTCGTCATGGACAGGTCCGACGGGGGCAGCCGTCTTCGGCGGCTCCTCGAGGGCGACCCTGCTGCCGGAGTCCGGCGCCGCTTGGCCCCGAGCGTCGACATCCACACCGTGGGCCGGTGAGCACGCGCGCAGGGTGGCTCCGAGCGGCTCAGTGATGATCCGGCCAGGCCGGAGCGCTCGCGCCTCCGACGGCACCGAGATCTGAGCCTGCGGCCAGCAGCGACTGCTGCAGGTAGCGCCCGGACGACCGCTCACAGTGCACGAGGTAGGACGGTGAGCCTTGGACGTCGTCACGAATCAGGTCAGTGACCACGCGCGCCAAGCTGGTGCGCAAGGCGGAGCCGTTCGGCACCAGCCGGTCATCGAGGTCGACAGCGGTGACGCGCCGCAGCAGCGTCAAGGTCTCCGGCCCGCTCAGTCGCACGAGAGCTCGCCCGTGAGTGAGGTCGACCACCGCCATCGAGCCCGGATCCACGCCGCGGACCGCGTCACCGAACTCGCCGGCGATCTCTGCGGCCTTCCCGGGGGGGCCCAGAACCAGCCACTCGTCGGGCCCCGACCCGACGATCAGGCGGTCACCTGCCCACACCGCCCGCCCGAACCGGGTCCCTAGTGCCGAGGTGACGGCTGGGTTCGTGGCCACCCGGATGTGGACCTTGGACATGGCGGAACGATCCGCGACGACGACGGGGCCGGCGACGGCACCCGCGGAGTACTCCCATCCGTTGGTCACGGTCGGGGTGCCCACGAGCGCCAACGGGCTCCGTGCCACCGGTGTCCAGGCATGGTGGTCTGCGCGTTCCGGGACTGTCTCAGGCACGAGCGCGCTCTCCTTCTGGATCGAAGTGCGCAAGCTCTGCGCACACCGTCGCCTCGATGACCGAGCCGTCGGGTTGAAGCACACGAATCCTGGACCCCGGCGCCGCGTGCTCGAAGCGAAGCTGCGCCAGGCAGACAGAGCGGCCGAGCGTGGGCGAGTGGCGCGAGGACGTCACGCGTCCGAGGATCTCCGAGCGCGGACCGATGATCTGGCTCGCCTCCGGAGGCACGACGGCTGGGTCGACCGGCTGCACGGACACCAGCACGGATGCGGGGCCGGCCTCCTTCTGCCAGCGCAGCTCGGGAGCTCCGGAGAAGTCCTGCTTGTCCAGCTTCACCGCCCACCCCAGTCCCGCGCTGAATGCTTGCGTGAGACCGTCGGTGTCCTGCCCGATGATCAGGTGGCCCTTCTCCAGGCGCAGAACTCGCTGCGCTTCGATACCGACGGCACGGATCCCGAGATCAGCTCCGACGGACAAGAGCTCCTCCCACACATGGAGGCCGTATGCGGCCGGGACATGGAGCTCGAAGCTCAGCTCGCCGGTGAAGCCGATCCGCCACAGAACCACGTCGGGCACGCCGGCAACGCTGCCGGTGCGGACGTTCATGTAGCCGAACTCGTCTGGTCTCAGGTCTACGTCGGTCAGCCGTTGGAGCAGCTCGCGAGAGCGCGGGCCGGCGCAGTTGATGCTGGCGTAGGAGGTTGTCACCGGCGTGCAGACGACGTCCCACTCCGGGTGCCCTGTCTGGAGCAGCTCCTCGGCCCACTCCCAGATCGCCGCTGCGCCGCCGGAGGTGGTCGACATCAGGTAGTGGTTCTCGTCGAGCCGTCCAGTGACCCCGTCGTCCATGACGACACCATCATCCGCGCACATGGCGCCGTAGCGAACCCGGCCGATGCCCAGCTTCTGCCACTTGTTGACGTACATCCGTTCCAGCAGCGCCGGCACGTCTCGGCCCTGGAGGTCGAGCTTGCCGATCGGCGTGACGTCGATGATGCCGACCGCCTCTCGGACCGCACGCACCTCGGTGACGGGGTCGCCGTATGACTCCGGACGGATCCAGGCGCCTGCCACCAGCGGGCGGGCTCCGTGCTCCTCGTGCCAGTCCTGCATGGGGGAGTAGCGCACGGGGTCGAGGGCTCGGCCGGCGAGCGCACCCAGCGTCGTGGGAGCGTAGGGCGGCCGCCATACCGTGGTGCCCGTCTCGGCGATCGTGGTCGCGTTGGCCTCCGCGATCACGGCGACCGCGTTGATCGTCTCCAGCTTGCCCTGGAGCGGACCCATGGTCGCCGTCGTGTAGCGCTTGGCCAGCTCCGCCGAGTCGTAGCCTTCGCGGACCGCCGTGAAGAGATCCTTGCTCGAGACGTCCTCGGAGTAGTCGACGAACCCATGGGTGCTGGACCGGAACAGCTCGATGTGCCTGTCTCGCGGCAAGTCCTGGATCTCGATCGGTGAGTCGTCCACGACCAGCGGCTCGGTGTCGTCTGGAAGAGTGGGTGCGCACGAGGCCAGGCGAACCAGGACGTTGTGGGCACGGCGAGCGGCCTCGCGTCCCGTGGAGCTGGCGTGTTCGAGCATCTGCCCGTCGTCGCCGTCACCCGCGATGCCGCCCGTCGCGAGGACGTCGTCGGGCAGCGTCGTGGGGAAGAAGCGTGCGGCCGTCGAGGAGTAGGTGGGTCTGTCGCCGGCCATGTTGAGCAGCGACGTCGGAGCGGTCCACCCCACGGCTGTGACGAGAAGGTCGGCATCGATGACCTGACCGGTGGAGATCTCCACCTGTTGCAGCTCGCCACGGCCGAGGGCGCGCACGACGCGGTCGCCGCGGCGCGCGTCGACGATCGCGACGATCTCGACGCCCGCGCGCCGGAGGTCTTCCACGCCCGCATCGCCGTGCGAGTTCGCGGTGAAGACGACCGCACGAGCACCGGGCTTGACGGCATACCTGTTGATCAGTCGCCGCGCGCCGGTCATCAGCATCACGCCAGGCAGGTCGTTGCCCTCGAAGACGTAGGGGCGTTCGACGAGTCCTGGTGCCGCGACAAGCGACTTGGCTCGCACCTTCACCAGTCGTTCGTGACCGTGCTCTGCGCGGACGATGACGCCCAGCCAGTTGTCGTCGTAGCGCGCGATCACCACGGAGTTCGTCAGCACTTCGATGTTGGGCATCGACAGCGTCTCGTCGCGGAGCGTGGTGAGGGCCTCCCGGCGTGCGGGACCAGACCAGAGCCAGTGGCCACCGAGCTCGTGCTCGTCCTCCACCAGCAGGACCCGGGCGCCGCTGCGCGCCGCGGCGCACGCCGAAGCCATGCCGGCAGGCCCGCCCCCAGCGACGACGACGTCGGGGTGCGCATAGGTCTTGTCGTGCTCGATGTGCGGTGTCGTGGTGTCGATGCTCCCCGAGTGGACGAAGCGCTTGAGCACGCCTTCGTACGCCGGCCACAACGGCTGCGGCTTGATGAAGGTCTTGTAGTAGAAGCCGGGAGCGAGGAACCGGCCGATCGCGGTGTTCACGGCCTTCACGTCGAACTTCAGGGATGGCCAGACATCCTGGCTGTGGACGTCGAGGCCTTCGGCGAGCTCGCGGTGGCCGGCCCGCACGTTCGGCTCGTTCCCGACCTGCACCATCAGGTTCGGGTCGAGCCAGCCGGCCGTGAGGATGCCGCGCGGCCTGTGGTACTTGAAGCTGCGGGTGAAGACCTTGACACCGTTCGCAGCAAGCGCCGACGCGATGGTGTCACCGCGGTAGCCCGTGAAGGTGCGGTTGTTGAACCGGAACCTGACCGGGCTCTCGCGATCGATCCGTTCACCGCTCTGAACCGGCAGTCTCGAGGGTCCAGGTGTGGTGCTCATACCGTGACGCCTTCTGGGTTGATCTCACCGGGCATGGCGTGCTCGTCACCGCCGGTGCTTCCTCCGCGACCTGCAGGACGCCGGGTCTCTGAGACGGTGTTGTCCGTGGTGTCGCGCACGGCCTCGAAGTAGCGACGGCAGCCGGCGCGGTGGTACCACCCCTCCTCCAGCCGCCCGGCCGGGTTGCTGCGCAGGTAGAGATAGCTGCGCCACTCCTCCGGCGTGGTGGTCGCGGGGTCCGGGCGCTCGAGTAGCTCGCCCAGGTAGCCGAACTCACTGACGTTCCGGTATCCGCACCATGGACACGCAAGCTGCATCATGTGTTGCTCTTCCTTCTGCAGGACGAAGAGTGGTTGGGCGCAGGGGACAGCACGCCGGCCGACGGGTCAGTGGCCAACGGATGCGGCTCCCTTCTCACCGACGAGCCGACCGGCGAGGAAGCGGTCGATGCCGAACGGCTCGATCAGGGCCGGGGTCCGCCCGGTCGCGACCAGAGCAGCCATCTGCTCACCGGAGACGGGTCCCGCCTTGAAGCCGTAGGTGCCCCAGCCGATGTCGACGAGGAAGCCGTCCACGTCCGTCGTCCCCATGATGGGGCTGTAGTCCGGGGTCATGTCGCACAGGCCGCCCCACTGCCGGAGGAGTCGCATCTTGGACAGCCCAGGCATCAGCGCCAGCACGTTGCCGGCAAGCCCCTCGATGAAGTCGAGCGAGCCGCGCATGGAGTACTGGGCGAACGGATCGACGCTGGCTCCGAACACGAGCTCTCCGCGCGCCGTCTGACTCACGTAGACGTGCAGGCTGCCTGAGACGACCACGGCATCGAGGAACGGCTTGACTGGTTCGGTGACGGCGGCCTGCAGCGGAGACGTGGTGATGGGGGCGCGCACGCCGACCATGTCGTTGATCAGTGAGGACCATCCGGCCGTGCAGTTCACCACCACGTTGGTGGCGATGTCACCACGGGTGGTCTTCACCGTCTTCACCTGTCCTGCGGACGTCTCGATACCCAGGACTTCGGTCTGTTGGTGAAGCTCGACACCGTGGAGGTCCGCGCCTCGCGCGTAGCCCCAGACGACTGCATCGTGGCGGATGATGCCACCGGGTGGATGGTGCAGCGCCCCGAGGATCGGGTAGCGGGTGTCGCTTGACACGTCGATCGGAGGCGCGAGCTTCTTGATCTCCTCCGGACCGATGACCTCCGAGTCGATGCCCTGGAGCTTGTTCACCTCGGCGCGCCAGCGCATCGTGCGCAGGGAAGAGTCGTTGTGCGCCAGCGTCATGTGACCGCGTTGGGAGAACATGATGTTGAAGTTGAGCTCGGCGGAAAGGTTCTCGTAGAGCTTCAACGAGCGGTCGTAGAACGCGACGCCTTCGGGGGTGAGGTAGTTGGAGCGCGCGATGGCGGTGTTGCGACCGGACCCACCGCTGCCGAGATAGCCCTTGTCGAGCACGGCGACGTTGGTGATGCCGTGTCGGGAGGCGAGGTAGTAGGCCGTCGCCAACCCGTGGATGCCGCCTCCGATGATCACCACGTCATAGGACCCGGCCATGTCGTGACTGCGCCACACGCGGGGCCAGTCCGACTCCTTCCTCAAGCCCTGCCGCACCAGGGCAGCGGCCGAGTAGCCGGAGATCTTGGTCGAGGGACGTCCGTTGCCGAGCCGGTCCCGTGACTTCATCTGTGCTCCCTGCGGTGGAGAAAAGGCGCCTCCTGGAGCGTAGGCGACACAGAAAACAGTGTCTACCCCCAGTGGACTCGCTTCTCAGGTGGGCCGATTCAGCCTTCTGAGCTGACGGCCTTGGCCGAGAGCATCTGGATGGGGAGCTCGATCAGCTTCCCCGGTCCGTGCAGAACCTCCCCCAGCAGTTGCAGCGAGTCGCCAGGCTCAAGAAGGACGGTGCGCCGTCCGTAGCAGTACTCGAGGCGCCCGGAGATGACGTAGATCAGCTCGCTCCCGCCGTGCTGGTAGAGGGGAAACGGCTCGTCGTCGCGGTCGATCGTGACAAGAGTCGGTTCCAGCCGATCGTGCGGAAAGCGCATCCGGCCCAGCGACTGGTAGCTCCGACCCACCCGGGAGCTCCGATGATGGATGTCCAGCCCCTGCCCCGCCTTGACATGCAACATGTCCTGCTCGTCGTCGAGCCCGCGGAAGAACGCCGTCACCGGCACCGCGAGAGCGTCGCCGAGCCGCGACAACGTGGTCAGGGCGGGTGTGGTCTGCGCGTTCTCGATCTTCGACAGCATCGCCTTGGAGACACCACTTCGTCCGGCCAGCTGTGTCATGGTCCAGTCGAGATCCAGTCGGTAGTCGCGCAGGCGCCGCGCGATCGTCGCCCGCATGGCGTCCTGGGAAGAGGGAGGATCGCTCGGGCCCTCCTCGTTGCGTCGCGTCACGTCTGCCTCCTGCGACCCATGCTATTCGACTACAGTGACGAGGTGTCACCCTCGGTTTCGCCCGTCAGCACCAGTGTCGCCGTGGCGGGGAACATCCGCGACCGCATCCACGTCGGGGAGTACGAACCAGGCGATCGCCTTCCTCCACAGCGGGAGCTCGCAGGGTTGCTCGGAGTCTCGAGGGTGAGTGTCCGCGAGGGGCTGCGGCTGCTGGTCGAGGACGGCTACATCCAGGTGAGGCGCGGATCAGCAGGCGGTGCCTTCGTCACCGAGCTGTCCCAGCCCGCTGAAGCATGGCGCAGCAGGCTCCGGAGTCAGGTGGGTGAGCTCGACGACCTCGTCGACTTCAGGATCGCGGTGGAGAGCCGGGTCGCCTACCTTGCGGCCATGCGGAGCACCCGAGCGGATCTGACCCGGATGCGGGCCGCGATTCGGAGCATGCGGGCCATCGCCCACGTGAACACCGGCCACCACGCGTTCCGGCTGGCAGACGCCGAGTTCCACCTGGCGTTGGCCAGAGGGGGTCGCAACGAGCGTCTCGGCCGGGCCGTGACGGACGCCCGCAAGGAGATGTTCATCCCATACGACATGTTGAGCTTCGACGAGCCCAGGGACGCCGTCCTCGCAGATCACCAGACCATCTACGAGACGATCCGTGACGGCGACTCCGCGGCGGCGGCGAACCTGATGGCCGAACACATCCAGCGGACTCGTGAGCAGTTGATCTCCTTCGTGGCGGATGGTCCGCTCAGCCGCTGACCATCACGCAGCACCCGCATCTGCGCCCGCCCGGACACCTTGACTTTCCCCTCGCGCAGGTGTTGCCTCCTGATGTAGGTTTGGTCTGGTAATGGGACCAAAGGGTGCGGGCCAAGGTCTCGCGGCTGAGAGGGTGCGAACATGTGCGGAATCATTGGACTACACCTGAAGGTGCCGGCCCTTGAGTCGGAGCTGGGAGCCCTGGTGGCGCCCATGATCGAGTGCATGGGATCTCGTGGCACCGACTCGACAGGCCTGGCGATCTTTTCCACACCTGTTGCTGCCGGCCGTTTCCGCTACTCGGTCAGGCTCGACCCCGCTGACGGGCCCGGGGACGCCGAGTCCGAGATGCACGCCCTGGTCGAGGGGCTGGCCACCGCCACCGGCCATCAGGTCCGGTGCGAGCGGATCAGGCCGGATGGCGGGGTGCTCGAGGCGACCGACGACGTGGCCCTGGTCAGTCATGAGCTGAACCGGCTACATCCCGGTGCGGTGGTGATGGGCTACGGCCGATCACTGGAGATCATCAAGGACGTGGGATCCCCGCAGGAGGTCTGCGATCGCTTCCAGGTCCGCAACCGACGCGGTTTCCAGGC
Organism: Nocardioidaceae bacterium; assembly: GCA_040006355.1. Classification (GTDB taxonomy): domain Bacteria; phylum Actinomycetota; class Actinomycetes; order Propionibacteriales; family Nocardioidaceae; genus Nocardioides_B. The sequence continues at coordinate 16,359 of JBDTXF010000004.1, forward strand.
CATCGGCCACACCCGGATGGCGACGGAGTCTGCGGTCACCATAGATCACTCCCATCCCTTCGCCCCGACCCATGATCTGGCTGTGGTGCACAACGGGTCGTTCTCGAACCCGGCAACAGTGCGCAGGCGGCTCGAGGAACAGGGGATCGCCTTCGTCACCGACAACGACACCGAGGTGGCAGCCCGGCTGATCGGACGTGAGCTGCGCCGTGGAAGTGACATCCACGCGGCGCTCAAGGAGGTCGGCAACGAGATGGACGGGTTCTACACCCTCCTGGTGGCAACCGATCAAGAGGTCGCCGTGGTGCGCGACTCCTTCGCCTGCAAGCCACTCGTGGTCGCCGAGACAGACGAGTACGTCGCCTTCACCTCTGAGTACATCGCGATGACCAGCCTTCCCGGCATCGAGACCGCCCACGTGTTCGAGCCGAAGCCGGAGGAGATCCACGCGTGGCGACGCTCATGACGTCGGACGCGCGGGCGGATGGCTCGAGCGCTGCCACGCGCATCGTCCTTGACTGCGAGGAACTGACGACGCGCGAGATCAACGGCGCTCTACGCACGATGAAGGCCGGTTCTCGCGTCACGATCGCGAACCCGTCGGGTCGTCACAACCTGGCGGTGGGACTCTTCGAGCACCTCGACATCCTCATCGACGGGCACGCGGGGTACTTCATCGGAGGTCTCGGATCCGGCCCGGACATCACCGTCAACGGGTTCGTCGGCTGGTCGGTGGGAGAGAACCTGATGGCCGGCACCATCCGAGTCACCGGCGGCGCTTCCGAGTGCGCCGGTGCCAGCAGCCACGGTGGCACGGTCATCATCCACGGCTCCGCGTCCTCACGCGCAGGCATCTCCCTCAAGGGCGGAACGATCGTGGTCGGCGGCGATGTCGGACACATGAGTGGTTTCATGGCACAGGCCGGCACGATGCTCGTCGGTGGCGATGCCGGGCACGCGCTGGGCGACTCGTTGTACGAGGCGGTCATCTACGTAGCCGGCTCCATCTCCTCACTCGGCTCTGACGCCCAGCTGGAAGATCTGACCCAGTCGGACGTGGACACGGTCCGCCGGCTGGTGGACGAGGCGGGTTTCACCCATGTCTCGCCCGAGGACGTGAAGCGTGTGGCCTCAGCCAAGCAGCTGTACAACTTCGATGCTCTGAAGGGCCAGGAGTACTGATGATGCCGTCGCGCGAGGTGAACGCTGAGGAGACCCCGCAGGTCCGGGACGTGGACCTCGAGGAGTCAGGCAGCCTGCCGCCGCAGAAGCTCGCCCAGATCCAGAAGATGGCTGAGTCCGGCATCTATGAGATCCGCGGAGCCGGCGGCAAACGCCGAGTCCCGTCCTTCGACGACCTCACCTTCTTGACTGGTTCGGTCTCCCGCTATCCGCTCGAGGGATACCGGGAGCGGTGCGACACCACCACCGTGCTCGGCACTCGCAACGCCGAGAACCCGGTGGAGCTGGCCATTCCGATCACCATCGCGGGGATGAGCTTCGGGGCACTCTCCGCAACCGCCAAGGAATCGCTCGGGCGGGCGGCGACGTTCATGGGAACGTCGACCACGACCGGTGACGGAGGCATGACGGAAGAGGAGAGGAAGGCATCGGAGAAGCTGGTCTACCAGTGCCTGCCCTCGCGCTACGGTTTCAACCCGCGGGATCTGCAACGTGCCGACGCCATCGAGGTCGTGATCGGCCAGGGAGCAAAACCCGGTGGTGGTGGAATGCTGCTCGGTCAGAAGGTCAGTGAACGCGTTGCGGCCATGCGGACGCTTCCGCCCGGCATCGATCAGCGGTCTGCAAGCAGGCATCCGGACTGGACAGGACCCGACGACCTGACGATCAAGATCCACGAGCTGCGGGAGGCGACCGCCTGGAAGGTGCCGATCTACGTCAAGATCGGGGCAACCCGCGTGTCGAACGACGTGAAGCTCGCGTGCCACGCGGGCGCGGACGTCATCGTGGTCGACGGCATGGTCGGCGGGACGGCAGCCACCCAAGAGGTGTTCATGGAGCATGCCGGGATCCCCACGCTGGCCGCCGTACGTCTGGCAGCCGATGCGCTGCGAGAGATCGACATGGACGACAAGGTCCAGCTCGTCATCTCCGGCGGCATTCGGAGCGGGGCAGACATCGCCAAGGCGCTGGCACTCGGTGCAGACGCGGTATCCATCGGGATGGGCGCGCTGGTCGCACTGGGATGCAACTCGGCCAAGGTGATGATGGACGGTGAAGAGATGGACGTCACCGATGACTACGCGCGACTCGGCACCAGGCCCGGGTACTGCCACCACATGCACACGGGCCGCTGTCCGGTAGGTATCGCGACGCAGGACCCGGAGCTGGAGAAGCGCCTCGACTCGGACATGGGTGCCCGCCGCGTCTCGAACTACCTCAAGGCGCTCGTCATGGAGCTGACCACTCTTGCGCGTGCCTGTGGCAAGTCCAACGTGCACAATCTCGAGCCCGAGGACCTCGTTGCCCTCACGATCGAGGCCGCGGCCATGGCACGTGTGCCACTTGCTGGAACGTCCTGGATACCAGGTCAGGGACACGACTGAGCCCGTCATCGAGCCTGGGAGCAAGATGACCGCCGACATCATCGACGGTCGCGCGATCGCGCGTGACCTGAAGGACGAGGTTGCGCGCGAGGTCAAGCAGCTTCGCGAGGACGGCCTGTCCTGCGCCTTGGCCGTCGTCCTGGTGGGGGACTCGTACAGCTCGAGCGCCTACGAGCGGCGGCTGAGTCGCTTGGCCGCGGAGCTGGACGTCCCCTACCGCAGATACGGGTTGCCGGCCACGTGTACGCAGACCGAGCTGGTGGTGCTACTCGAACAGCTCAACGTGAAGGAGTCGGTCACCGGAATCCTGATCTTGCGCCCGTTGCCGGATTGGATCCATGAGCCCACCGTGTTCGGCGCGCTCTCGGTGCTCAAGGACGTTGAGGCGGTGCACCCCGAGAACGCGGGTCTGCTTGCGCTGGGGACTCCTCGCTACATCCCCTCCACCGCAGCCGCCGTCTTCCACATCCTGGACACATGGCTGCAGTCGCAGGGGCATGACCTCGAAGAGTTCTATCGACGCTCGTCCGTCGCAGTCGTCGGTCGATCGAGCAACGTCGGCAAGCCTGCCGTCTCCTTGGCCTACGCGCGACAAGCGGTCGTCATCTCCGTCGATGAGTGGGCCGGCCGACTGGGGCGCCTTCCGGAGCTGACCCGGCAGGCTGATGTGCTGGTCGTGGCCGCCGGTGTGGCCGGACTCATCGGCGCGGAGCACGTCAAGGAGGGCGCGGTGGTCCTGGATGTGGGAATCAACCGGCATGAGGACCCCGTGTCCCACGAGATACACATGGTCGGCGATGTCGACACAGCAGCGGTTGCGGCCCGGGCGAGGGCCATCACCCCTGTGCCCGGCGGCGTCGGTCCCGTCACCGACATCTGGCTGCTTCGCAACACGGTCGCAGCCGCACGACACATCGCAGCAGCGGGTCCTGGCGGCAACACCCTCAACGATGTCACATGAGGGGAGACCTGAAGGCAATGACGATCGATGATGCGAACGACCTCGGATATGTGCTGCTTGGGTCGTGCAAGAACAGGCCCGGAACCGTCGCTGCGGTCTCGGCGTACCTCTTTGACAGCGGGTTCAACATCGAGGAGAGCCACCAGTTCGACGACAGGTCCTCAGGCCACCTGTTCATGCGGTGGCAGTTCGAGCTCGTTCGTGGCACGACAGTGACCCATGACCAGGTGGTGGGGTCGTCAGCAACGGACATCGCACGGTGGTCTTCTCTCAGGCAGTGGCCCAGTGACCCGGCACTACTTCCGGGCCCCAACCAGACTCCCCACACCGGAGGGAGTCCCCACAACAGGGACGGTATTCGCAATGTTCACGAACATCCTGCTGGCGGTCGACACATCGGAGCACTCGCGCAGGGCCGTCGCTACGGCCGAGGAGCTGACCAGATCGATGGGCGGCGAGGTGCACGTCCTCCACGTCCGACCGTTGGTGTCCACGGGCCGCGGAGGACTGCAGGACCTCGACCTGACGGAGCATGAGCACGATATCGCCGAGGACGTGTGCCGAGAGCTGCAGGAAAGAGGCATCACAGCGACGTCCAGCCGCATCGCCAGCTATCACGGCGACACCGGTCACGTGATCGTCGACGCAGCCAGAGAAAGAGGAGCGGACCTCATCGTCGTGGGGTCGCGCGGCCATTCCAGGATCCCCAGCATCCTGCTGGGCAGCGTCGCCCACCAAGTCGTGCACCTCTCACATTGTCCGGTGCTCATCGTTCGATGACCTCGCCGGGCGCGCCGGCGACCGCACGCCGGTCGTCTGGTGCCTGCTTGCCGGGCTCGCGCCGCTCACGGTGACGACCTACATCGACACCGTCGGGGTCTTCGGCTACATGGTCGCCCACATCCTTGCTACTTCATCGTCGTCATGATCATCGGCGTGGGCGGATTCCTCGCCTTCAAGGCGCGCCACCCCGAGATCGTCGAACGCACAGGCACCTTCGCCGGCGACGCCCCACCGAGGTCTGAGAGCCCTTCGAAGCACGTGCGACTGGTGGGTCGAGCCGACGCGTTGGGGTGCATAGCCCAGGTGCTGCGGTCAGCGCCCACTGCGGGGGACGTGCGCGCGTAGTGACCGCCCCAGCAGGCGATCAGCTGTTGTCGGCGACGTAGAACATCCGCTTGTTGACGAACTCGTCCATGCCCAGCGGTCCGAGCTCGCGACCGAAGCCGGAGCGCTTGACGCCACCGAAGGGGATCTCGGCACCTTCGCCGGCGGTGGTGTTGACGTTCGCCATCCCACACTCGAGCCGCTGGGCGATCCGCGTTGCGCGCTCCGGGTCGGCGCTGAACACCGAGCCACCCAGACCGTACGTCGTGTCGTTGGCGAGGGTCAGCGCCTCCTCGTCGCTGCCGACCTTGTAGACGACGACCACGGGCCCGAAGAGCTCCTCGCGATAGGCCGCCATGTCCTCGGTGATGCCGCTGAGCACGGCCGGGGAGTAGAACGCGGCCGGGCCGTCGCCGAGGACGCCCCCTGCGTGCAGCGTCGCGCCCTGGCTGACAGCCTCGTCGACCTGAGCGGCGAGCGTCTCGGCCGCACGACGCGACGACAGCGGCGAGAAGGAGTCGACCGCCAGCGCCTTCTCGGTCATCTTGCTGACGAAGTCGTCGAAGAGGTCCTCCATCACGATCATCCGCTTGTTGGAGTTGCAGGCCTGGCCGGTGTTGTACATCCGGAAGTCCCACGCGTTGTCGATGACGCTGTCGAGGTCGTCGCTGTCGAGCACGATCATCGGGTCGGAGCCACCGAGCTCGAGGACGCACTTCTTCAGGTTCTTGCCGGCCAGCGCGGCAACGACCGCTCCAGCGCGCTCCGAGCCGGTCAACGAGACACCCCGGACCCGGGGGTCGGCGATGATCGTCTCGATCTGGTCATGGGTCGCGAACACGTTGACGTAGACACCCTCGGGCACCCCGGCGTCCTTCATGATCTGCGCGACAGCCAACGCCGATCTGGGAACCGACTCGGCGTGCTTGAGAATGATCGTGTTGCCCAGCATCAGGTTGGGCGCTGCGAAGCGGGCGATCTGGTAGAAGGGGAAGTTCCACGGCATGATCCCGAGCAGCGGGCCGACGGGCAGCTTCTGAACCACGGCCTTGCCGCCGGAGAACGACTTGATGGGCTGGTCCGCCGCCAGGGTCGGTCCTTCGTCGGCGAAGTACTCGAAGATCGCCTGGCAGAACTCTGCCTCCTCTCTGCCCTCCCCCGTCGGCTTCCCCATCTCCTTCTCCGCGATCTCCGCGAGCTCGTCGGCGCGCTCCGCGAAGAGGGCTGCGACGCGCTTCACGACCTCCGCGCGCTCGGTGATGGGCACGTCCTTCCACGCGGCGTAGGCCCCGTCAGACGCGTCGAGCGCCGCCTCGACCTCCGCGTCGGTCGCGGCGTCGAAGGTCTCGACGACCTCACCGGTCGACGGGTCCGTCACCTGGTACGTGGGGCTGGACATGGGCATCTCCTCCATCGGGCGACGGGTCCCGGAACGACGGTCGAAACGGCGTACGTCGCGGGACCCTGGTCGCAGTCAACCTATCCCGGCGGCAGAGGCTCACGCACGCGGCATCACGGGTCCCGTCGAACGGGGTCCTCGCACAGGCGAACCGTCGACCGAGGGATGTCGGCTGAGGCCCTCAGATGCGGTGGGGCAGCTCGCTGGGCTCCTCCGGGGTGGGCTGGTGGAGCGGCTCGGGCACGTCCCGGTGCCACAGCGGCGAGAGGCGGTAGGTGGCCAGGTAGATCAGGGCACCGGCCGCGAACCCGACGAAGTACGACAGGTCTCCCCACTGCGGGTGCGCCTTGGCGATCGGGCCGACGTAGAAGGAGAGGGTCCAGAACGGCAGGGACACCAGGGCACCACCGACCCAGGCCACGAATCCCCACTCCAAGACCCGGCGGGAGTCGTAGAGCTCGGCGATCTTGGCTCGGTCAT
>JBDTXF010000005.1:0-22787 GCA_040006355.1 Nocardioidaceae bacterium
GCACCTCGCGTCGTCGTTCACCAGCGTGGTCACCAACACCACTCCGGTCGGTGCCTACCGCGGCGCCGGACGGCCCGAGGCGACCGCCGCCGCCGAGCGGGCGATCGACCTGTTCGCGGCCGAGATCGCGATGGACCCCGCAGAGGTGCGACGGCGCAACCTGCTCCCGGCGTTCTCCGAGCCCCACCGCAGCAAGGGCGGGGCGCTCTACGACTCGGGCGACTACCCGATGGCGCTCGAGAGGGTGCTGGAGGCGTCGGACCACGCCGGCCTGCGCAAGGAGCAGGCGGCCCGACGTGAGCGGGGCGACGCGAAGCAGCTCGGCATCGGCCTCGCGGTCTACGTCGAGATCACCGGCGGTGGCGACGAGGCGGGGGCACCCTCGGAGAACGCCACCGTGGAGGTGCACCCGGACGGGACGGCCACCATCCTCACCGGCACGTCGCCACATGGTCAGGGCCACTCCACGGTGTGGGCGATGCTCGCCAGCGAGGAGCTGGGCATCCCGATGGAGAGGATCACCGTGAAGTGGGGGGACACCGACCTGGTCCCCCACGGAGGGGGCACCGGTGGCTCACGCAGCCTCCAGCAGGGCGGGGCGGCCGTGCGGCAGGCCTCCCGGGAGCTCGTCGACATCGCCCGGCTGCGTGCTGCGGCCGAGCTCGAGGTGGCCCCCGAGGACCTGGTGGTCGACCTCGAGCGGGCCGGTCTCGCGGTGAGCGGCGTCCCGGGGACCGGCATCACCTTCGCCGCGCTGGCCGAGAACGAGCCGCTGGTGGTCAGGACCGTCTTCTCGGCGCCGGGCGCGACGTACCCCTTCGGTGCGCACGTGGCGGTCGCCGAGGTGGACCTCGAGACCGGTCGCGCCGAGCTGCTGAGACTGGTCGCGCTCGACGACGCCGGTGTGGTGATGAACCCGCTGATCGCCGAGGGGCAGCGACACGGCGGGCTGGCGCAGGGGGCGGCGCAGGCGCTGCTCGAGGAGGTGCTCTTCGACGCCGAAGGGAACCCGACCACGACGACGTTCGCGGCCTACCCGATCGTCTCGGCGACCGAGCTGCCGAGCTTCGAGCTGGTGACCACCGAGACGGCGACGAGCTACAACCCGCTGGGTGCCAAGGGCATCGGCGAGGCGGGCACCATCGGAGCGACCCCCGCGGTGCAGAACGCCGTGGTGGACGCGGTCTCGCACCTCGGCGTGCGACACATCGACATGCCGACCAGCTCGATGCGGGTCTGGACGGCCATCAACGACGCACTGGGCACTCAGGAGGCGGACAGCTGATGCAGGTCTCGATCACGGTGAACGGTGCCGGGCGCACCGACGAGGTGGAGCCACGGATGCTGCTGGTCCACTACCTGCGCGACGTCTGTGGGCTGCGCGCCACCAACATCGGCTGCGACACCACCTCGTGCGGGGCCTGCACCGTGCACGTCGACGGCGAGTCGGTGAAGTCCTGCACGGTGCTGGCGGCCCAGACCGACGGCGCCTCGGTGACCACCCTGGAGGGGCTGGCCGGCACCGCGGTGCCCGACGAGAGCGGGCTGCACCCTGTGCAGGCGGCGTTCCGCGCCGAGCACGGCCTGCAGTGCGGCTTCTGCACCCCCGGCATGGTGATGGCCGCAGCAGGGCTGCTGACGGAGAACCCGCACCCCACCGAGGCCGAGGTCCGGGAGGGCCTCGAGGGCAACCTCTGTCGGTGCACCGGCTACCACAACATCGTCCGCGCGGTGCTCGCCGCGGCGGACGCACCGACCCGCACCAGGACAGGGGCGGAGGCATGATCACCGCGCCGTTCGACTACATGCGCGCCGGGTCGGTGGAACAGGCGGTCGACCTGCTGGCCGAGCACGGCGACGAGGCGAAGCTGCTCGCCGGTGGGCACTCGCTGCTGCCGATGATGAAGCTGCGGCTGGCCTTCCCCTCGGTCCTCGTCGATGTGCGAACCATCGCCGAGGCGTCCTACATCCGCCTCGAGGACGACCACGTGGCCGTCGGCGCGCTGACCCGGCACTGTGACCTGGTGGCCTCCGAGGTGCTCCGGGCCGAGGCGCCGCTGCTGGCGGCCGTCGCCTCCCACGTCGGCGACCCGCAGATCCGGCACCGCGGCACCCTCGGCGGCTCCCTCGCGCACGCGGACCCGGCCGCCGACCTGCCCGTCGCGGTGCTCGCCTCCGACGCCACGCTGGTGGTGCAGGGAGCGGGAGGCCGCCGGGAGATCGCGGCGGTGGACTTCTTCGAGGGCTACTTCGAGACCTCGATGGGCGCCGAGGAGATGCTGGTCGAGATCCGGGTCCCCCGCTCGGGCCCCACCGGCTGGCACTATGAGAAGTTCACCCGTCGGGCCAACGACTGGGCGATCGTCGCGGTGGCCACGGTGGCCGGGCGCGTGGCGCTCGGCAACATGGGCAGCCGACCGGTGCGCGCCACGGCGACCGAAGCAGCTCTCGCAGGTGGTGCCGCCGTCGCGGACGCCGCGGCGCTCGCCGCCGAGGGCACCGAGCCGATCACCGACATGCACGGGGACGCGGCCTACCGCCGGCACCTGGCGCGGGTGCTCACCCGGCGGTCCCTGGTCGCTGCAGGCTGACGCCGTTCGCCGGCGCGCCGGCGTCGAGCAGGGACGGACCCGCCGCCCGCAGCGCCACCGATGTCCAGGTGCGCCACGGTGCCCACCCGGCGGCCATCGCCGCGAAGGCCGACTCGTCGAGGGCCGGCTCCCCGCTCAGCCTCCCGGCGATCTCGCGCACGGTCGTCTCCTGGCGCGGCAGCACGTCGGTGTGACCGAGCGCCCGCACCACGACCAGCTCGGCGTAGAACGGCCCGATGCCCGGCAGCCGGCGCAGCTGAGCCGAGGCCTCGTCCGGCGGCAGCGCGCGCAGGGTCTCGGTGTCGACTCCTCCGTCGCGCGCCTCCTCCGCGAGCGCGTGCAGTCGGCCCAGGGCGATAGCCGGAAGGCCCGGGAGGCCGCTCACCTCGAGCAGCCGCCGGGGGGTCGGGAACGCGGCCACCCGGTGCCCGTCGACGTCCAGCACCCGGCCGTGCTCGCGAGCCAGCCGGTCCCGGAGCCGGGCGCCCTGCTGGTGCGGTCGCCGGGCCGAGAGCAGCGACCAGGCGAGCGCCTCGTAGGCCGAGTGGAACAGCGGTGGTCGCAGACCCGGTCGCTGCGCCTGCAGCCGGGCGACCAGCGGGTCGCTGCGCGCGAGCCGGTCGTAGCCCGTCCCGTCCACGTCGACCGAGAGGACCCGGGCGGTCTGCGCGACGGCGGCGTCCGGGTCCGCGTCACCGACCACCCGGCAGGAGAGACCGTCGGCGTCGGGCCGGACCACGACGCCGACGTGGTCGTCGTACCCGTCCAGGCACATCGCGAGCGTCCTGGTCCCGTCGTAGCGAGCGGCGTGGCGCTGCCCGAAGCCGAACTCGACTGACTGGCGGAGGTCGAAGGCTCCGCGGACCTGCAGCTGTTGGACCGGTGTCATCGCGCCAGCCTCCCAGTTGGCGCCGACACTTCTCCTGACAGCCCGGTCGACGCAGTCGAGCACCTTCGGGGACCCGGTGACCGACGGCCGGGATCGCATGCGGACAATCTCGACCATGCTGGTCACGAACCACGTCCTGTCCGGGGCGCTCATCGGGCACGTCGCTCCCAACGTCCCGGTGGCGTTCGCCGCGGGGGTGCTCTCGCACCTCGTCCTGGACTCGGTGCCGCACTGGGGCGACGACCGGTCGATCCACGAGGTCATGCACATCGCGGTCCCTGACGGGCTCATCGGGGCAACGGTGATGGCGCTCGCCACGCTGGGCGCCCCGGCCGAGCGCCGGGCGCGGGTGCTGGCGGGGACGGCCGGAGCGGCATTCCTGGACCTCGACAAGCCGAGCATCGTGTTCTTCGGCTTCTCGCCGTTCCCCCGGGCGGTCGACGCGTTCCACGGCTGGGTCCAGAACGAGTCACCGCGACGGATGCCTCAGGAGCTGCTGGTGGGGACCACGGGGGCGCTGCTCGTCTGGACGGTCAGCCGACGCCTGCGTCGGGCGTCGACGCGCTGAGCATCCCCTGCGACACTCGCTGGCATGTCGGTCGAGGCAGCTCTTCCGGACCCCGCGCTCGTCGTCCTCGTCGGGTCGGCCGGGTCGGGCAAGTCCACGTGGGCGCAGCAGCGCTACAGGTCCGCCGAGGTGGTCTCCTCCGACGACCTGCGTGCAGTGGTCGGCAGCGGCAGACACGACCTGGATGCCTCCGGAGAGGCGTTCGCGCTCCTCGACCTGATCGTCGCCGGGCGCCTGCGACGTGGCCTGGCGACCGTGGTGGACACCCTCGGCCTGGACGCCGTACGCCGGCGCGGCTACCTGGCGCTGGCGCAGGAGCACGGGCTGCCGGCGGTGGTCGTCGCGTGCGACACCGCCCCGTCGCTGTGCCGGGAGCGCAATGCCGCCCGCGACCGTCCGGTGCCTGCGAAGGTGCTCGTGGACCAGCTGCGGGCCTTCGCAGCCGCGCGGGAGCTGCTCGACGACGAGGGCTGGGACCGGGTGCTGGTCGTCACAGCATCCGCTCCGGCCCCGGTCCCCGGGCTCGACGCGCTGTCGCCGGCCCGCCCTCTCACCGACGGGCTCGAGGTGGTGCTCCAGCTCTCCCGCTTCCCCTGGGGCGCCGACCCGGCCGGCTGGCTGCGGGACGTCGCACGCGCGGCCGATGAGGCCGGCTTCGCGGGCATCGCACTGATGGACCACCTGATCGAGATCCCTCAGGTCGGCCGGGCCTGGGAGCCGATGCCGGAGCCATGGGTGACGCTGGGGATGCTGGCGGGCCTCGAGACGCGGCTGCGGCTCGGCACCCTGGTCACCCCGGTGACCTTCCGTCCCCCTGGCGTCCTCGCCAAGACCGTCGCCACCCTCGACGCCCTCACCGGCGGCCGGGCCTTCTGCGGCATCGGCGCCGGATGGTGGGAGCGCGAGCACCTCGCCTTCGGGCTGCCCTTCCCAGGTCCCCGGGAGCGCCTGGACCAGCTGGAGACGGCGATCGAGACGATGCGCGCGCTGTGGGCCCCCGGCACCCAGGCGTACGACGGGCAGCGGGTCGCCCTGCCCGAGACGACGGCCTACCCACGCCCCACCGGTCACGTGCCGGTGATCGTCGGAGGGAGCGGCGAGCGGCGCACTCTGCGGATCGCCGCACGGCTCGGCGACGGGTGCAACGTGTCCTCCGACCTCACGACGCTGGACCGCAAGCGCGAGGTGCTCGCCCGGCACTGCGCCGAGGTCGGTCGCGATCCGGCCGAGGTGGCGGTGACCGTGCTCGACCTCCCGGTCGTCGGCCGCGACCGTGACGACGTGTGGCGGCGGGTCGAGCGGCTGCGCGGCCGGACGCCTGCTGCGTCGTACGCCCGCAGCCACCACGCCGGGACGCCGGCCCACCAGCGCGCGAGGTACGAGGTGCTCGCCGAGCACGGGGTGAGCACGGTCTTCGTCGCGCTCCCCGACCTGACCCGTCCCGAGGACGTGCTCGCGGTGGCCCCGATGCTGCCCTGACGGAGGGGGACGGGAATGCCGGGAGCCGGTAGGTAGGTTGCAGGCAGCGACCGACCCCCATCGAGAGGCATCACCGTGACCGACCACCAGGCCGACGCAGCGACCCGCGCGAGCGAGCTGCTGCGGCTGCACCAGGACCCCGAGCTGCTCACCGTCGTGAACGTGTGGGACGTGATCACCGCGAAGGTGGTCAGTGACATCCCCGGCACCCGCGCGCTGGCGACCGCGAGCCACTCCATCGCCGCCTCCCGCGGCTACGAGGACGGTGAGAACATCCCCGTCGAGGAGATGATCGCCGAGGTGGCCCGGATCGCCGCAGCGACGTCGCTGCCGGTCTCGGCGGACCTCGAGGGAGGCTACGGCAACGCGCCGGAGACCCTCCGCAAGGCGATCGGGGTCGGCATCGTCGGCGCCAACCTCGAGGACCAGATGAAGCCGGTGGCAGAGGCCGTCGCCCAGGTCGAGACCGTGATGAAGGCCGTGGCGTCCGAGGGCGTCCCGGACTTCGTGCTCAACGCCCGCACGGACGCCTTCGTCAAGGCCGGCGACCGGGACCCCGGTGAGGTGCTGGCGGACGCGATCGAGCGGGGGAAGGGCTTCCTCGACGCCGGTGCCCCGGTGGTGTTCGTCCCCGGCATCCTCGACGAGGACCAGATCGCCGCGCTCGTCGCCGCGTTCGGACCGCAGCGGCTGACCACCATCGGCATCCCCGGCACGCCCTCGCTGACCCGGCAGGCCGAGCTGGGCGTGGCCCGGGTGTCCTACGGCCCGATGTCGCAACGCGTCGCGCTCACAGCGCTCGCGAAGCTCGTCGAGGCCGTGCACGCCGGCGGTGGTGTCCCCGAGGACATGCGGCCGTTGAACTGATCGTCGGGCAGCGAGCCCCGACCACCGGCCCCACTAGACGGTGGCGAGCCGATCGTGGAAGAACGACAGGATCCGGTCGACGGCCTCCTGCTGGCGGTGCGCGGTGACGACGGCGTGGCCCTTCCCCTCGAACTCCACGGCGACGAAGTCGTCGCCGAGCTCGCGGCGCAGCGTGTCGAAGCGGGTGCCGGTGGCCGGGTCCTTGCGGTAGCGCAGGCCGAGCACCGCGCACCCCTCGGCCGCGCGGCGCTTGACCGTGCCGAGATCGGCGGGTGAGAGGTTCAGGTCGGCGCCCCGCTTCTTGCCGATGGCGAACGGGGTGCTCGGCTGGCAGACCACTGGTGCCACCACCGAGTCGTCGACCATCATCGCGAGGGCGAAGCCCCCCGTGAAGCACATCCCGACGGCGCCGACACCGACCCCGCCGAGCTCGGCGTGCAGCTCGCGGGCGAGCGACCTCAGCCAGTCCGCGACAGGCGCCGTCTCGTGCAGGGCCAGCTTGGTGAACTCCTTGCTGACGCAGAGCCTCGGCATCACCCTGGCGACCTGCGCGAGGCTCGCGGGCCCGTCGGCCTCACCGAACAGGTGCGGCATCACCACCGTGTGCCCGGCGCCGACCACCTCCTCGGCGAACGCGACCACGTCCGAGGTCATGCCGGGGATCTCGTGGATGACGACGACGCCCGGACCGGCGCCCTTGCGGTAGGTCGGGTGCGTGACCCCAGCTGCGGTGTGGCTTCCGCGGGTCCAGCTGTCGAGCCCGCTCAAGGCTCGTCCCGCACGACGACGGCGTAGGAGCCGATGCCGAGCAGGCGCTCGGCCGCGACCACCGTCTCCGTGCCGGCCAGCAGGGCGACGAGCGCGCCGGTCGCGGGATCGAAGTCGACGTCCTCCACCTTGCCGAGCTCGTCGCCCGCCGAGGACAGCAGCCGCTTGCCGAGCACCCGGTGGTCCTTGCCGGACAGCTCCTTCACGTCGTCGTCGCCGTCGCCGATCTTGTCGGCACCGGTCACGGTGACCGCGTCGACACCGAAGGCGGTGATGTCCGACCAGCGCAGGAAGTGCCCGTCCTCGGTCTTCTTCAGCCTCATCGCCAGCACCGAGCGGGTGACCGGGTCGACCAGGAACGACGACACCTTCCCGACCGTCGCGGCGCTGCTGGAGCTGACCACCTTGTGCTTCTTGGCCTCGGAGAACAGCATCAGCTCGCCCCTCCCAGCTGCGCGCGGAACGCGTCGACGGCGGCGCCGAAGCCGGCCAGGTCACGGCCCACGAAGTCCTTGGCGCTGGCCGGGACCATCAGGTGCTCCCCGGATGCGGCGAGGGTGTCCGGGAGCGGGATGAGCACCTTCTCGCCCTGGGTGCCCAGCGCCTCGGAGGCCTCGATCTCATAGCCCACCACGTCACACTCGCCGCCGGCCTGCTGGTCCACCGACACGATCACGTCGTGCACGACGCCGAGGTCGACCCCGGCGTCGGAGAGCACCCGCGAGCCGAGCACGTCGGCGCCGGAGCCGCCGGTCCTGCGGGACGCCTCGAGGACGTCCTTGGTCGGCGAGAGGGCGTCCTCGTCGCGGATCATCACCGCGTCCGCGCCGAGTGCAGCCACCGATCCCCAGGCGAGGCCCTCCTTGAGCGGGCCCGAGAACAGGCCCCGCCCGGCGAGGGTGAAGCCGCCGACGGTGCCGCCGCCCGCGGCGTACACGATGTCCTTGATCTGGGCGACGTCCTCACCGGCGTAGGTGACGACGGGACGCTTGGCGATCTCCGAGGTGCGCATCAGCCTCATGGCCGCCCGCCCGTCCGGGGTCCGCCGGGACCCGCGCCGTCGATGATGACGCCTCCGCGGCGTCGCCGGGCCTGCACCACGAGCACCGCGACCACGAGCACGGCGACCACGACCAGGGCCACGATCACCCATCCCCACCACTGCATGAGATTCCTCCACCGGCTGAGCAAGCGCTGGTCAGTGGCAGCCGTGGCCACGCGACGAGTGTCAAACTACCCGAGACGTCCCGGCTCATCCCTCCCCCGCGCGGGTTGCCCCTAGCCTGGGCCCATGGCTCCCGGTGCAGGTGGTCCCTTCCGCGTCGGCTTCGTCGCCGGGGTGACCCCCGACAAGTGGTCGCGGGTGTGGGCCGAGCGGATGCCGCGGCGTCGCCTCGACCTGGTCCCGCTGGGCGAGCGGGACGGCATCGCCCTGCTGCGCAGCGGCGGTCTCGACATGTGCTTCGTGCGGCTTCCTGTGGACCGGGCGGGTCTGCACCTGATCCCGCTGTACGACGAGCAGCCGGTCGTCGTGGTCGGCACCGAGCACCCGGTCGCGGCCTACGACGAGATCGACGTGGCAGAGCTCGCCGACGAGCACCTGCTGCAGGAGCCGGACGACGTGCCGGCGTGGCGGGACGTGGCCACCGAGGTCGCCGACGGCACGCGCTACCCGGTGCCGGCGATGGGCCTGCGGGAGGCCGTGGAGAGCGTGGCCGCGGAGGCCGGCATCGTGGTCGTGCCGATGTCGCTCGCGCGGCTGCACCACCGCAAGGACGTCGTCGCGGTGCGGGTCACCGGCGTGCCCACGACCACGGTCGGCCTCGCCTGGCCCCAGGACGCCGACGACGACCGCATCCAGACCTTCATCGGCGTGGTGCGCGGCCGGACCGCGAACAGCACCCGCGGCGGCTGAGGCGGGCGGGGGCTACCAGCCGGTGGGGAGTGGCCGGCCCTCGTGGAAGCCGGCCGCGGACTGGACGCCGATCAGCGCGCGGTCGTGGAGCTCCTCGAGCGAGCGGGCCCCGGCGTAGGTGCAGGCGGAGCGGACGCCGGCGCAGATCTGGTCGACCAGGTCCTCGACACCGGGGCGCTCGGGCTCGAGATACATCCGCGAGGAGGAGATGCCCTCCTCGTAGAGCGCCTTGCGGGCCCGGTCGAACGGCGTCTCCGAGCTGGTCCGGTGGGCCACCGCGCGCGCGGACGCCATCCCGAAGGACTCCTTGTAGGCACGGCCGTCCGCGTCCACGTGCAGGTCGCCGGGGGACTCATAGGTGCCGGCGAACCAGGAGCCGATCATCACCGAGGACGCTCCCGCGGCCAGCGCCAGTGCGACGTCGCGGGGATGCCGCACTCCCCCGTCGGCCCACACGTGCCGGTCGAGGTCACGGGCCGCGCGCGAGCACTCGAGGACCGCGGAGAACTGCGGGCGACCGACCCCGGTCATCATCCGGGTGGTGCACATCGCCCCGGGTCCGACACCCACCTTGACGATGTCGGCGCCGGCGTCGACGAGCTCACGGACGCCGTCGGCCGACACCACGTTGCCCGCCGCGACCGGCACGTGCGGGGCGATGTCGCGGACGGCTCGCAGGGCCTCGACCATGCGGGCCTGGTGGCCGTGCGCGGTGTCGACGACCAGGCAGTCGGTCCCTGCCTCGAGCAGGTCCGCCGCCTTGGCCTTCACGTCCCCGTTGACGCCGACCGCGGCCGCGACCCGCAGGTGTCCGGCTCCGTCGACCGCGGGGTCGTAGAGCGTGGCGCGCAGCGCGGCGGTCCGGGTCAGGATCCCGACCAACCGGCCCTCGGCGTCCACCACCGGTGCGAGGCGGCGGCGGGCGCCCTCGAGGATGTCGTAGGCCTCGCGGGGGTGCACGGTGTCCGGCAGGGTCAGCGGGTTCGCCGACATCACCTGGTGCACCTGGGTGAACCGGTCCACGTCGGTGCAGTCGTCCTGGCTGACCACGCCGACCGGTCGACCGTCCTCGACCACGAACGCCGCCCGGTGCGACCGCTTGGGCAGCAACGCGATCGCGTCGCCGACCGTCTGGTGCGGGTCGAGGGTGATCGGCGTGTCGAAGACCGGGTGCCGCTGCTTGACCCACGACACCACGTCGCGCACGACGGTGAGCGGGATGTCCTGCGGGAGGACCGCGATCCCCCCACGGCGGGCGACCGTCTCGGCCATCCGCCGCCCGGCGACGGCCGTCATGTTCGCGACGACCAGCGGGATCGTCGTACCCGTGCCGTCGGAGGTGGACAGGTCGACGTCGTAGCGCGACGCCACGTCGGAGCGACGAGGCACCATGAAGACGTCGTCATAGGTCAGGTCGTAGCCAGGGGATGTCTCGCTGAGGAACTGCACCCGGCCAGTCTGCTACAGCGCCCGGAGAGCCGCCAAAGCCTGGTCCGCGTGCACCCCCATGCTCATCTCGCTGGTGATCACCTTGCGCACGGTGCGGTCCCGGTCGATCACGAAGGTGGCCCGCTTGACGGGCGTGACGTACCTCCGCTTCACGCCGAAGGACCGGGCCACGTCGCCGGACTCGTCGGACAGCAGCGGGTAGTCGAGGGCATGGAGCTCGGAGAACTCCTGCTGCTTGGAGACCGCGTCGACGCTGATGCCGAGACGCTGTGCGCCGGCTGCGGAGAACTCCGAGGCCAGGTCGCGGAAGTGACAGGCCTCCTTGGTGCAGCCGGGCGTCATCGCGGCCGGGTAGAAGAACAGCACGACCGGGCCGTCCGCGAGCCGGGTGCTCAGCCTGACGGTGGTGCCGTCCTGGTCGGGCAGCTCGAAGTCCGGGACTCGGGTGCCTTCGGCGATCGTCCTCATCGGGTCTCCTGGTGGTTCGGGGTGGTCGATCTCCGGGGGGGCAGCGGGACGAACCCGCTGGTACGACGGACGTACTCGGCGTAGCCGGGTCGTCGCGAGGACATGTCCTTCTCCAGCAGCGGCTTGCCGGTGCCCTTGGCGAGCAGCCAGGTCATCAGCAGGGGCGAGAGCACGGTGAGGATGCCCGGCCAGGCGCTGAACGCGACCAGCGAGATGCCCCACCACACGCAGGCGTCGCCGAAGTAGTTCGGGTGCCGGGTGTAGCGCCACAGGCCGGTGTCGAGCACCCGGCCCTTGGTCGCCGGGTCGTTGCGGAAGCGGGTCAGCTGCCAGTCGCCGACGGTCTCGAAGACGAAGCCGAGCAGCCACACCGCGACGCCGACCCACACCAGCCACGAGACCCCGGGGGTCTCGAAGACGGCGACCTGCACCGGCAGCGAGACGAACCACATGATCACGCCCTGAGTGAGGTAGACCCGCTGCAGCGCGTAGAGGTTCGGGTTGCCGGGCGCCTTGGCCATCAGCTCGACGTAGCGCGGGTCCTCGCCGTGCCCGCGCGAGCGCAGGGCGATGTGACCCGCCAGCCGCAGTCCCCACACGGCGGTCATCACGAGCACCACGGAGCGGCGTACGCCGTCGCCGTCCCCCGCCGAGACGACGAAGGCGGTGAGCGCGACCGCGGCGAACCCCAGCCCCCACGCGACGTCCACGACAGCGTGCTTGTGCTGCTGGAGCGCGACCAGGAAGGTCGCTCCCAGCACCACCACGACCGCCAGCACGGTGAACGGCAGGGACGCCGCGAACGACGCCCAGGGAAAGTCGCCCATCAGACCGAGCGCACGCGAGGGAGGCTGCTCCTGCCGTCCGGGGCTGGCCTGGTCATCAGGATCTGGTCGACGCCCATCCGGCCCTCCTCGAACGCCAGTGCCCCGCCGACCAGGTAGAGCCGCCAGACCCGGGCGACCTCGACGCCGACCATCTCCACGACGAGGTCCCAGTTCGCCTCGAAGGTGGCGTACCACGCGTCGACGGTCCACACGTAGTGCTCGCGCAGGGCGTGCACGTCGCGGACCTCCAGGCCGGCCCGCTCGATCATCGCCACCGTCTCGCCGACCGGGCGCATGTGCATGTCGGGGGCGATGAACGCCTCGATGAACGGGCCACCGCCGGGGCGCGTGGTGCGCGACATCTGCTGGATGAGGGCGCGACCGCCCGGGCGGAGAAGGTCGTGGATCTGACGGGTGTAGACCGGGTAGTTCCGCTGGCCGACGTGCTCACCCATCTCGATCGAGGAGATGGTGTCGTAGGGGCCGTCCGGCACGTCGCGGTAGTCCTGGAGCCGGATCTCCACGAGGTCCTGCAGGCCACGCTCCGCGATCCGCGCGTCGACGAACGCCTTCTGCTCCTTGGCGATCGTCACACCGACCACCGAGACGCCGTAGTGCTCGGCGGCGAACAGCGACAGCGAGCCCCAGCCGCAGCCGACGTCCAGGTGCCGGTGCCCGGGCGCGGCCAGGTCGAGACCGAGCTTGCGGCAGACCAGGTCGAGCTTGTCGCGCTGCGCGTCCTCGACGGTGTAGCCGGGGTCCTCGCTGGTGAAGTAGGCGCACGAGTAGGCCAGGTGCGGGTCGAGGATCAGCGCGTAGAAGTCGTTGGAGAGGTCGTAGTGGTGCGAGATCGCGTCGCGGTCCCGGGTCAGCGAGTGCAGCCGTCCCCGCAGCCGGGCCTGGGAGTCCGGGGCGGCCGGGGGGCGCCCGAAGGCACCGAGGCTCCTCGCGGTCCGGAGACCGGCGAGGACGGTGGCCACGCTGAGCTTCGGGGACGCGCCGTTCTCGCGGACCGCCTGCCACACCCGGCGGAAGCCGTCGAGGAGGTCGCCCTCGACGTCGACCTCACCGGTGACGTAGGCCTGCGCCAGGCCCAGCTCGCCGGGCCGGAACACCAGCCGGCGCAGGGCTGCCGCGTCGTTGACGACCACGGTCGGAGCACCCTCGGGGCCGGCCACGCTGCCGTCCCACGCGCGCAGGCGGACGGGGAGCGTGCCCCCGAACAGGGGCGTGACGATGTCGGCGAGCTCCTGCGCCACACCGGGCGCAGGGGTCGACGAGGACGTGCGGGTGTCGGTCAGGGTCATCTGGTGCTGCCTCTCGGAGATCGGGTGGTCTCGTCGGTGGTTCGCGGTGGGCCGGCGCGGGGATGGGTCGATGGCTCCCGGGTCCGTCACGGCATCAGGTCCTCGCGGCCGAACATCGCGGCGGTCGCCCGCGCGGTGGGTGCGCCGGCGTCCGGGTCGGCGCCGGCGTCCAGGAGCGCGCGCACCACGTCGTCCTCGCCCTTGAACACGGCACCGGCGAGCGGGCTCTGGCCGCGGTCGTTCACCCGGTCGACGTCGGCACCGCGGTCCGCGAGCGCACGGACCGTGCCGGCGTGGCCGTGGTAGGCCGCCAGCATCACCAGGGTGTTGCCGCCGGCGTCGGTGAGGTTCACCGGGACACCGGCCTCGAGGTACGCCGCGAGCCGCGTGCCGTCGCCGTTGCGCGCCAGGTCGAACATCTGGTGGGCCAGCTCGACGACCTCGTCGTCAGGGGTCCCGGCGTTCTCGCTCATGAGAGGAGTCTCCCAGGAGCCGGTGTGCGGCCTCGGCCCGGGCGACGGCACTCTAAGGTGTCGCCATGCAGACCCAGCAGCCGGGAGACCCCACCGTCCTCGCCGACCGGGTCGCCGAGCGGTTCCAGGAGCTGCACGGCCACCCCCCGGTCGGAGTGTTCGTCGCCCCCGGCCGGGTCAACCTGATCGGCGAGCATGTCGACTACAACGGTGGCCTCTGCCTGCCGATGGCGCTCCCGCACGCGACGTACGCCGCCGTGGCTGCCCGCGAGGACGACACGGTCACGGTGACCAGCCACCAGACCGACGACGCCTTCACCGGGCGGCTGGGCGCGCTGGGCCCGGGTGAGGTGACCGGCTGGGCGGCCTACGCGGCCGGCGTGCTGTGGGCACTGCGCGAGGACGGCTGGGAGATCCCGGGCATGGATGTCGTCGTGGACAGCACCGTCCCGGTCAGCGCGGGCCTCTCGAGCTCGGCGGCGATCGAGTGCGCCGTGGCCATCGGTGCCGCGGAGCTTGCGGGAGTGCCGCTGGACCACGACGTGCGTGCGGCGCTGGTGCGGGCCTGCATGCGCGCCGAGTCCGAGGTGGCGGGGGCGCCGACCGGCGGCATGGACCAGACGATCGCACTCTTCGGCCAAGCGGAGTCGGCGCTGCTGCTCGACTGTCGCGACTGGTCGACACGGCAGATCGGCTGGGACCCGGCGTCCGCGGACCTCACCCTCCTGGTGGTCGACACCCGCGCCTCCCACACGCTGTCGGACGGGGGCTATGCCTCACGACGCAAGGACTGCGAGACCGCCGCTCATGAGCTGGGCGTCCACCTCCTCCGCGACGTCGTCGACCAGCCGGCGGCGCTGCAGTCCCTGGCCGACGACCGCGTGCGGGCCCGGGTGCGGCACGTCTTCACCGAGATCGAGCGGGTCCGCGAAGCCGTTGGTCAGCTCGAGGCGGGTGACTTCGCCGCGCTCGGGACCACGATGACGGCGTCGCACGTGTCACTGCGCGACGACTACGAGGTGTCCTGTGCCGAGCTCGACGTGGTCGTGGACACCGCACTCGAGCACGGTGCCCTGGGCGCACGGATGACCGGTGGCGGCTTCGGCGGCTCCGCCATCGCGCTGCTCGCGACCGACCGGCTCGAGGAGGTCGGTGAGGCCGTCGGCACGGCGTACGACGCGCGCGGATGGCGGTCGCCCGGGTTCCTGACGGCCCTGCCCAGCGCGGGGGCCCACCGCCTGCGCTGACCCGGTGCGATCGCCGTGGCGCTCAGGACTGGTCGGACTCAGGACTGGGAGGGGTCCGCATCGCTGATCTTCTCGGAGTTGGCCTGCAGCCACTGCTCCGAGCGGCTCTCGCCGATCTGGGACAGCCCGTCCTGCAGCTCGGTGCGGACGGTGTCCTTCGGGGCACCGGCCTGATAGGACAGCACGCGGTCCACGACCGCCTGCACTGCCTCGTTGTCGTCCTCGTGGCGCAGCTCGGTGTTGTCGCTCATGGGCCCGAGGTGCCCAGGGACCCGGATCTCACACGGGGTGGGGTGAGCCCCGCGTCTCGGAGCTCCAGCAGGGCCAGCGCTCGTACGACGCCCGCGTCACCGGAGCGCCGCGCCAGCACCGGGTCGTCGCTGACCTTCGCCAGCCGGTGCATCGGCTGGCGGGCCATCGCCCGCAGCGCGAACAGCTCGAGGTCGGCGGCGCTGTCCACGAAGCGCTGACCGGCGCCCGCCTGGCGCGCGAACCGCCACCTCGGCGGCACGTAGACCGCGACGATCACCAGGATCGGGATCGCGCCGACGGCGATGCCCAGCCAGAACGCCAGGTGCTGCACAGCATCCACCTGGGAGGTGCCGGCGGCGGCCAGCTGGTCCGCCGCCCGCCCGGCACCCTCGAACGGAGAGCGGACCTGGTCGCCGACCAGGGGAACACCGCCCACCGCCGAGCCGGCCGCGCGCAGCCGGTCCGCCAGGCCTCCGCCGGCGACCTCGATCCTCCGGCCCGGCGTCGCGAGCGCCAGCGTCGCTTCGTGCACGACGTGCGCCAGCCAGAGCCAGAGGGTCACCCAGACCACGAAGAGGAGATCCCCGACCTGCTGGCGCAGGCGTCGGACCGAGCCGTCGGCATAGAGCTTCATGCGGCCACCGTGCCCGCCGGGCGTGCTGCCGACCAGGGTCAGGACTCGGCGTTGATCAGCGCGATCCGGTTGAGCAGGTCCTCGAGGGCCTCCTCGAACTCGATGGCCGCGTGGTCCTGCGACAATGCGCCCTGGAGGCGGTCGACCGTCGGGTAGTCCCACGGCTTCTCGTTGCGCTGCTCGCCGTCCTCGAGCACGTCGAGCGGACCGACGTCGGCTCCGTGGGTGGAGACCTCGAGGAGCAGGTGCCCGAGCAGGAAGCTGGTGAACCCGCGGTAGGCACCGACAGCCGCGTCGTCGCTGAATCCCTCACTGATCAGGCCGTTGAGGAAGGTCTCGACCCACCGCACGCTCCGCAGCGGAGGGCGCAGCCAGGGCGCCTCGACGGGTCGCGAGGCGACCAGCGGGAAGGCCTGCGGATGGGCCAGGGCGATCCGACGGATGCCGTGTGCCATCCGCTGGAGGAAGTCCTGCCAGCCGTCGCGGGGCTCGTCGAGCAGCTCCTCGTCGAGGCGCATCTCCTCCAGGATGCTCTCGACCACGGCGTCCAGGAGGTTCTCGCGGCCGGGGACGTAGCGGTAGAGCGACATCGCCTCGACGCCGAGGATGCCGCCGAGTCGACGCATGGAGAGGCCGGGCAACCCGAACTCGTCGATGAAGCCGAGCGCGGCGGCGACGATCCGGTCCCGGTCGAGAGGGAGTCGGGCCGAGGGCGGCTCCTTGCCGGCCACGGCGTCGGCGTCGGCGTCGACGATGTCGTCACCTCTGGACATGGCATCTCATGCGCACAGCGTACCCAACCACCGGTCGGCGTACCGCGGTGTGCACACCTTAGGCTTACGGTGTAAGTTCTTCCGCGGAACATGCCGGCTTTACAGCGTAAGTTCTCACACTTTGGGCACCGCCATCCCCGAGGGCGCGTCCAGCCGCCCTCATCTAGACCGTGGTTCCTCCCAGGAACCGGATTCGGAGACGACATGAAGAAGACCACACTGCTGGTCGGCCTCGCGGCCGGCTACGTCCTCGGCACCCGCGACGGCCGCGAGCGCTACGAGCAGATCAAGACCCAGGCGACCAGGCTCTGGAACGACCCCCGGGTGCAGGAGAAGGCCAACCAGGCGACCGACCTTGCCAAGGAGAAGGCCCCTGTCGTTGCCGACAAGGTCAGCGGGGCCGGCAAGGCTGCTTCCAGCAAGGTGACCAGCAAGGTCAGCGGCAACGGCACCACCACCTCCGGCACGCCCGAGGCGACCCACCCGCTCGAGTCCGACGCGGCCCCGGTCGTCACCCCCGCCACCACCACCCTGCCGGGCTCGTCGCCGAAGCCCGGTGATCTGCATGGCTGAGAACGGTGCGACGGCGGCGACCACGCCGGCCGGCGAGGCGACCACGGGTGAGCTGGTCAACCGGCTGACCCAGCAGTCCACCGAGCTGATCCGCAGTGAGCTGCGGCTGGCCCAGGCGGAGATGACCGAGAAGGCCAAGCACGCGGGCGTCGGGGTCGGCCTCTTCGGCGGCGCCGGCGTGCTCGCGCTCTACGGCGTGGGCGCGCTGATCGCCACGATCATCCTGGCGCTCGCGCTGGTGGTCGACGCGTGGCTCGCCGCGCTCATCGTCACGGTGGTGCTGTTCGTCATCGCGGGCGTCGCCGCCCTGATGGGGAAGAAGCAGGTCTCCCAGGCCACTCCTGCCGCCCCGAAGAAGACCATCGACAACGTCAAGCGCGACGTGGACACCATCAAGGGAGGCGGTCACCAGTGACGTCAACGGAGAACAAGACCGAGACCACGACGGCCGAGGAGTCGAAGCCGGACATCGGCGAGATCCAGGCCGACATCGAGCAGACCCGCGAGGAGCTCGCCGAGACCGTCGACGCCCTGACCGCCAAGCTCGACGTCAAGGGTCGCGCCAAGGACCGGCTCAACGCCACCAAGGAGCGGGCGACCGGCCAGCTCAGCGACGTGCAGTCGCGCGCAGCCGATCTGGCGTCCAACGCCCGCAACGCCGCCACCGACGAGCAGGGCAAGCCCACCCCCGCCGTACTCGTCGGCACCGCAGTGGCGGCGGCCGTGCTCGTCGCCGCCGGTGTGCTGGTCTGGAGACGGAGCACGTGAGCTCCAGCCAGAAGCAGGAGTCGCGCACCGACGCCCCGCACCCGGAGGACTCCGAGAAGCCGGACTCCCCGGGCGACATGAAGAAGGCGTCCTGGCTGTACGTCGCCCGCAAGACCATGCGCGAGTTCTCCAAGGACCAGTGCACGGACCTGGCCGCGGCGCTGACGTACTACGCCGTGCTCGCCCTGTTCCCGGCGCTGATCGCGATGCTGTCCCTGGTCGGGCTGGTGGGCCAGGGCCCGAAGACCGCGGACACCATCGTGAAGGTGATGCAGCAGGCCGGGCTGTCCTCGAAGACACTCACCGACACGATCACCCAGCTGGCCAGCGCCCCTGGCGCCGGCATCGCCCTGATCGTCGGCCTGCTGTCCGCCCTGTGGTCGGCCTCGGGCTATGTCGGCTCCTTCGGCCGGGCGATGAACCGGGTCTACGAGATAGGTGAGGGGCGTCCGGTCTGGAAGCTTCGCCCGGTGATGCTGCTGGTCACCTTGGTCTCGGTGGTGCTCGCGGCCGTCGTGGCGCTCGCCCTGATCGCCAGCGGACCGGTCGCGACCGCGATCGGGGACCAGATCGGGCTCGGCTCGACCGCCCTGCTGGTCTGGAACATCGCCAAGTGGCCGGTGATGCTCGTCATCGTCGTCTTCATCGTGGCGCTGCTGTACTACGCGACCCCGAACGTGAAGCAGCCCAAGTTCCGGTGGGTCAGCGTCGGCGCGATCTTCGCGATCGTGGTCTGGATCGCCGCGTCGGCTGCGTTCGGGTTCTACGTCTCGAGCTTCTCCAGCTACAACAAGACCTACGGCTCGCTGGCCGGCGTCATCGTGTTCCTGCTGTGGCTGTGGATCACCAACCTCGCCCTGCTGTTCGGCGCAGAGCTCGACGCCGAGCTCGAGCGCGGTCGGCAGCTCCAGGCCGGCGTGGAGGCGGAGGAGACCGTCCAGCTGCCCCCGCGCGACACCCGCAACATCGACAAGGCCGAGGCCAAGCAGGAGAAGGACGTCGAACGCGGACGCAAGCTCCGGCTGAGCCGCGGCGAGAGCCAGACCCCCGAGGAGGAGACGTCCGATGAGAGCTGAGGAGCAGAGCAGCAAGTCCGCGAAGGTGCTCTACCGCCCACTGGGCCTGGTGAGCAGTGTGCTCGCCGGCGTGGTGGCCGGATCTGTCTTCAAGCAGGTCTGGAAGCACGCCACGCCCGGTGAGAACGCCGATGCCCCCAAGGCGCTGGAGTCGGAGTACAAGCTGCGGGAGATCCTGATCGCCTCGGCGGTCCAGGGCGCGATCTTCGCCGTGGTGAAGGCTCTGGTCAGCCGCGGCGGCGCCCGTGCCTTCCAGTCCTGGACCGGCGAGTGGCCCGGGGACTGAGATGACCCGGCCCCACGGCTTCCAGTGGGGCGAGCAAGGCAGCGTCCTGCAGGCTTTCGACGACGTCGTCGTCCTCGGCGGCCTTGCCCTGCTCGCGGTCGCGGTCGACCAGGCTCGCCGCTGGCGGGCCCGTCGGACCGGCTAGCCGGCGCCGTCCGCCAGGTGCCCTCGGGGACGTGCGCGGAGCTGACGTGCTCCTTCTCCGGCAGAGCTTGCCTCGCGATGACCCCGCCATAACAGTCATGACCCCAGCGTTGTTACGGCGGGATCATGACAGTTTCCCAGGGGCCCCTGGGAAACTGTCATCGCCTCGCGGTGCACACCTCGGGCCCCGGTGCACTCCGGCGGCGTTCCCGGCTCGGCTAACTTGGGCCCATGCCCGACGCCGCCTCCGTGCTGCCCGCCCCCGGCACCGTCCACCCGATCACCCGGTGGGGCGAGCCGGTCATGCACCGGACCCAGGAGCCGGTCACCGACTTCGACGACGACCTGCGCGCGCTCGTGGCGGACCTGGTGGCGACGATGTACGCCGCTGACGGGGTGGGGCTGGCGGCCTGCCAGATCGGGGTCGACCGGGCGGTGTTCGTCTTCGACTGCCCCGACGACGACGGGGCGCGGCACCAGGGCGTCGTCTGCAACCCCGAGCTCCTCCTGCCGACGGGTCGCGACCGCAAGCTCGACGACGGCGACGAGGGTTGCCTCTCGCTGCCCGGGGCGTTCGTGGCGTGCGCCCGTTCGACGTACGCCGAGGTGCGCGGGCGCGACCAGGACGGCAACCCGGTCCGGTACGCCGGCTCCGGGCTGCTGGCCCGGTGCCTGCAGCACGAGACCGACCACTGCAGCGGCACGGTCTTCGGCGACCGTCTGAACAGGCGGGCGCGCAAGAGACTCTTCAAGGAGGCCGCCGAGGCTGCGGACGAGTTCCCGGTGGCCTGGCCGGTCTGACGCGCCGACCGCAGCGGCGTCCCGGACAGACCGGAGCGGAGCCGTAGGCTTCGCTGGCCGCCCGATCCGCCGCCCGCCCGAAGAAGGCACCTGATGGCCAAGCTCGCTCTCGCCCTGCGGGGCCGCTCCCGGCTGCTCGTCCCGCTGGTGGCCCTGGTGGCGCTGGTCCTCGTCGTCGCCGGGGTCCTCACCTCGCTGCTCAACGGGTCCGGCCAGCAGGTCGGGCCCCCAGCCGGGAAGAACACCGCCGAGCCGGCCGAGATAGTGCCGAGCGGGTCGCCGGCACCGCAGCAGGCCACGCGTCCCAACGTTGTGATGGTGCTGGCCGACGACATGCGCACCGACGACCTGCGCTGGATGCCCCACGTGCGCTCGCTGATCGAGGACCAGGGGCTGAACTTCCGCAACTCCTTCAGCCCCAACCCACTGTGCGCCCCCGCCCGGGCGTCCCTGCTGACCGGGCAGTACTCGCAGAACACCGGGGTCTACTCAGTGACCGACGCCAACGGGTTCAAGGCGTTCGACGACCGGAGGACGCTCGCCACCAGCCTCAACTCGGCGGGCTACAACACGATGTTCCTCGGCAAGTACCTCAACGGCTACGGCGACCAGGACTCGTTGGTCACCGGGGACTCGTCGTTCCGCTACGTGCCTGCCGGCTGGACCGACTGGGCCGGCTCGGTCAACCGCCCCGCCGACAGCGGCTACCCCTCGGGCGGCACCTACAGCTACTACCACGTGATCTTCAACAGGAACGGCACGATCGACGACACCCACAAGGGGCACTACCAGGTCAGCGTGGAGGGCCGGGTGGCCTCCCGGATGATCCGGAAGTACCACCGCTCCCCCAAGCCGTTCTTCTTGTACTTCGCCCCGGTGGCTCCGCACTTCGGGCTGCCGCGGGAGCAGGACGACCCGACCGGCGTGACGTGGCCCGGCACCGGCAAGCGGGAGCTGATCAAGACGCCCGCTCGGCCCAAGTCCGTCCGCGGGATCTTCGACAAGGAGATCCCCCGGGCATCCGGGCTGCCCGCCAACGGCGGGCCGAGCGAGCGCAACATGAGCGACAAGCCGCTGCCCGAGCGCGACTTTCCCGAGCTCAACAGCCAGGAGCGCGGCGCGGTGCGCACCCTGACCCGCCAGCGCGCTGAGACGCTCTACGTGCTCGACCAGCAGGTGAAGCGACTGGTGCGCACGTTGAAGGAGACCGGTGAGTACGCCAACACGGTCATCATGTTCAGCTCCGACAACGGCTACTTCCTCGGCGAGCACCGCGTCCGACAGGGCAAGATCAAGCCGCACGAGCCCTCGTTGCGGGTGCCGTTCGTGATGGCCGGACCGGGGATCCCCCACGGGCAGCGGTTCGACCCGATCACCACCCAGGACGTCGCTGCGACGATCCTCGACCTGGCAGGGGCGAAGCCGCCGCACCCCGCCGACGGGTTGTCGGTGCTGCCGTCGGTCCGGGCCGACCGCGGGTGGCGGGTCCCCGTGCTCACCGAGGGCTTCGAGACCTCAACGGTCTTCAAGGACGCCGCCAGCCACCCGGCACCGGGGTTCGACGACCCGCGGACCACGATCGGGATCCGGACCCCGGGGTGGAAGTACGTCCGCTACAGCAACGGCGACGGCGAGCTCTACGACCTCGACCAGGACCCCAACGAGCTGACCAGCCACTTCGGTCAGCCGGCCTATGCCGGCATCCAGCGCGAGCTGCAGCGGGTCTGGCTCGCGTACAAGGACTGCGCGGGAGCAAGCTGCCGGGTGCCCCTGCCGACCGACCTGCAGCGCAGTCCGGCGCAGGACCGGGTCCAGACCGACCGACAGTCGGCCGGTGTCCAGAGGCGCTACGGCTACTACCGCTGAGGGGGCGGTCCACCCCGGCGCGCGGTGACGTAGCAGGCCACCGCGCTCGCAGCGGCCACGTTGAGCGAGTCGATGCCCTCCCGCATCGGGATCACCGCCCTCCGATCGGCGCTCCGCTCCCAGCGTGAGGAGAGGCCGTGTCCCTCGGTGCCCAGCACCAGGGCCACCTTGTCGAGCCCCGCGACGCTCTCCTCGATGTCTCGCGCGTCGTCGGCGAGGGTCAGTGCGACCGTGGTGAACCCAGCCGCGGAGACGAGCGACAGGGCGTCGTACCAGTCGGTGAGGCGCGCGTAAGGAACGGTGAACACCGCGCCCATCGCGACCTTGACCGCGCGACGATAGAGCGGGTCCGCGCACCGCGGCGCCAGCAGCACCCCGTCGATCCCCAGGGCGGCCGCGCTGCGGAAGATGGCGCCGACGTTGGTGTGGTCGACGACGTCCTCCAGCACGAGCACCGTCCGGGCACCGTCCAGGACGCTCTGCGGGGACGGCAGCGGCACCCGCTCCAGGGAGGCCAGGGCGCCGCGGTGCACATGGAAGCCCGTGACCTCCTCCGCGAGCGCCTCGGAGAGGACGTAGCAGGGACCGTCGCTTCGGGCGAGCACGTCGGCCAGGCCGTCCAGCCACCGCGGGGCCATCAGGAACGAGCGCACCGGGAACCCGCTCTCCACGGCCCGGCGGACGACCTTCTCGCCCTCGGCCAGGAACAGCCCGTGCTCGGCCTCGAGGTGCGTGCGCAGCTGCACGTCGCGCAGGTCGCGGTAGT
>JBDTXF010000006.1:0-20912 GCA_040006355.1 Nocardioidaceae bacterium
GGGTCCCAGTCCGGGTGACCCCAGCCGCAACCCCCGTCGGGGGAGCAGCGAGATCACCAGCCCACTCACGATGTGTGGTGACGACCGGTCACCACCTCGCTGCCTACTTTCGCGGTCAGGAGAAGTCCCACCCGACCCCCGAGAGGCACGACGATGGACTGTCTCCGGCATCACCGCGATCACCGACGACCTCAACAGCCAGCTCACGAGGACGCTGCCCCTGTTCATCGGGGCGGTGATCGCGGTGTCGTTCCTGCTGCTGATGGTGGTCCTCGGTTCGATCGTCGTCATCATGTTCCCGGTCCTGTTCGGTCTCTCCATGGACTACGAGGTGTTCCTGCTCTCACGCATCCGCGAGGAGTACGTCCGCACCGGCGACAACACCGAGTCGGTGGCCCGAGGACTCGCCGGCACCGGCCGGGTGGTCACCTCAGCAGCACTGATCATGGTGGCGGTCTTCCTCAGCTTCGTCGCCAGCCCCATCCCGTCGCTGCAGATGCTCGGCCTCGGCCTCGCCACCGCCATCCTGATCGACGCCACCATCATCGGCATGGTGCTCGTGCCGGCCACGATGGCGCTCTCCTGGGCAAGGCCAATCGGTGGCTTCCCACCTGGCTCGACCGACTCCTGCCCCACCTCACCGTCGAGGGGTCGCCCGAAGAGCGCGACGTCGTCGGTGAGGGACAGGAGGCACTCGTCGGTGTGACCCCGCCCGTCGATGCCACGGACGAGGAGCTCGTCGGCCGCTGACCGAGCGACCATGTGCCCGCCGGTCCTCGGAGAAGCGCTGGGACCGGCGCGCAACCGGCATCGTGCAGCCTCCCAGGGTGGCGTCCTCGGGTGATGATCCAGAGGCCTGGTGCGAGCGGGCGGCCGTCGAGGTGCCCCGCTCAGCTGACGGTCACCGGAGCCGTGTCCGCGATGCGCGACCATGGGGTGCCCTCGAGCGCGGGCGAGGTGGCCGGGTTCGACCACACCTGAGTCTCGAGGAACTGCTGGAAGCGCCGTGCCGCCTCGACGGTGGCGAACTCCAGATCGATGAGCACATAGTGTGGATCGTCGACGGGTTGCAGGATGCGCTCGCGGGTCACGCCGCCCTGCGCGCGTCGCGCCGCGAACCGTCCGAACGCTTCGTGCCAGGTGTCGAAGTCACTGATGGAATGCTCGATGAGCAGTGTGGCCATGATCCCTCCCGGACCTGCGTCGTGCCGGACGTCCTCGACGCTATGACCACAGCGAAGACCACCGCCATCCCAGCAATCTGGGGGCTCCGCGCGGCTACGCTCTCTGCGTGACCGATCGGGTGCGTGGTGCACGTCTGATGGCCGACGTGGAACGCATTGCCGCGACCGTCGTCGACGATCGCGACGTGCGGGCGCAGATCCTGGACGCCATCCGGGGCCGGATCCCCTTCGACCACTACGCCTTCCTGCTCACCGATCCGACGACCACTGTCGGCTGCTCGCCCGTGGCCGATGTCCCGGACCTCGCCGCTCTCCCGCACCTGATCCGCCTCAAGTACCTCACGCCTGTGAACCGATGGACCCGGCTGCCCGCGAGCGGATGTGCAAGCCTGCAGCAGGCGACGAGCGGGCACCTCGAGGAGAGCCTGCTCTGGCGTGAGCACCTGAGCGCACTCGGCATCCTTGATGTGGTCTCAGTCGTCTTCGCGGACCGTTTCGGCTCGTGGGGCTTCCTGGATCTGTGGCGCCGCGATGCCTGCTTCACCGTCGAGGAGGTAGCCGCCCTGGCCGATGTAGGACCCGCCATCACCTCCCGGCTGCGCCGGGTCCAGGCTGCCGCTTTCGCCGCGACCGAAGTGAGCCCGCGCTACCGTGGCCCGGGAGCACTGCTTCTCTCACCCTCGCTCACTGTCCGCGCTCGAACCGCCCAGACTCAGGACTGGCTGACGGCACTCGTCCCTCCCCGGATCGGAGGACGTCTCGTGCCGGCAAGCGCCTACAACGTGGCGGCTCAGGTTCTGGCGATCGAAGCCGGCGTCGATGCTCATCCCGCGCAGGCCCGGGTCCACCTGGGTGGTGGCGTCTGGCTGACCCTCCGGGCGGACCGTCTCGACGGTCCCGAGCGGACCGAGCAACGAGACATCGTGGTGACGATGGAGGCGAGCTCGCCGACGGAGCGCCGCGAGATGTTCTCCCGCGCCCACGGACTGACCGGCCGTGAGACCGAGGTGCTGCGACACCTGGCCGATGGTCATGACACCCGCACCGTCGCGCGATCGATGTCGATCGGAGAGCTGACCGTGCAGGATCATCTCAAGGCGATGTTCGCCAAGACCTCAACGTCGAGCCGTCGCGAGATGCTCGCTGTGTCACTGGGGAGGTGAGGTCGCCGACGGGCACATGCTCATCCAACGCGGTCGACCCGCCCGCAACGCGCGTCAGGGCAGCGTCCGTGCTGGGGGCCGGGCGCCGGCTGTCAGGGGGACCAGCGCCGCATGGCCCTTCGGGTCGATCTGCGGGCACGCGTCAGCAACGATGGTGAGGAGACCACGTCGTCGATCCCGTCGGCCAGGCCATCGAGGTGCATCGCAAGGACCGATCGTCGCCAGGCATCGTCCTTGCCCACCTTGCGTGTGGATGCCGCATAGGCCTTCTTGTCCGCGCCGACAGCCGTGCCGATCGCTTCCGAGGTCGCGCCCTGCAGCAGCTCGTGAGCGCTTTGCGCGGCCAGAAGGCACTTGTGGCACATCAGGACGTACGAGAGGAACTCGGGGTCGACAGATGCGGATGGGGTGGCGTCCGGGTGACCCATTCCGTGGTCGTGGGAGCGGAGCCCGACCTGTTCGGCCACATCCAGCAGGGACCCGAGCAGCCACCCGTGCCAGTCGACTGCGCTCTGCAGGCGCAGGGCGGTCGCCGGATCCAGGCGCGGCACGGCACGCAGACTCGTGTGCCTGAGCCCTGCCAGCTTCGGCGCCGCGGTCTCGACGAGCTCGCGGATCTCGGTCTCGCGGTCGAGCAGCAGCGCGCAGCGCAACCTGAAGTCGCTTGCGCGCATCTCTCCGCTCAGGAGGTCGCCCACGCCCAGCGACTCGACCAGGATCAACACGTCGGCGGACGCGGTCACGAGGTCCTGTGCCGAGGCGATGACCAGCGGCTGCAGTCCGACGAACCCGGGACGCTGGTCCGGTGGGACGCCTGCGAGCTTCCGCCACACCAGCGGCGAGACCTGGGTGACCACCGCCTTCGCGGCCTCGCCACCCACGACCGCCTCGAACCCGCTCATGGCAGCCGTCGCAGCAGCGGAAGGTCGATGTAGGCGACGGTCGCCCGCAGGTCCTCGAACAGTGCCTTGTCCAGCGAGACCTCGTTCGATCGCAGCTGACTCGCCAGCGTTCGAAGGATCTGCGATGACTCTCTGAGCACCGCCAGCTCCTCGTCGCTGAACGGCTCGGCCGTGTCCGTGTGTGGTGGTCTCGCCAGACGCTTCGTCATGGACTCGATGATGGCGGCGCTGCACCGACCACCACAAGAGCGACGGCCGTCGGTCCACCCGGGTGGCGAGCCGGCGGGTGCGGTCGCGATCGGCGAGGATCAGCGCGCTCTGGCTCCCTCTCGTGTCCCCTTCCCTCGTGGCGTGGTGATCGCCGGTGTCTGCCACACCTCCGCCCGCATCAGGAGGACGACGGCCAGGATCACGACAACACCCAAGGTGGCGACGCCCGTCTCACCCGCTCAGGAACGTCGATGGTCAGTGTCCGCACGCCGTCCCGGACCTGTGGTTGGTCTCCGGAGGCGACGCGAGACACGCACGCGCACAGGTATGCGTCCTGCGCCTTCTGCTCATCGCTGAGGAAGACGTCGCGGTGGTCGATCTGACCGTCGCAGCCCAGGACGCGCACGGCGCACAGGCCGCACTCGCCCTTGCGACAGTCCGACATCAGCTGGACACCCGCGGTCTCCAGTGCATCGAGCAGGGTGTCCTCCTCACCGACCGTGACCTCGCGGTCGAGCGCCGGGATGTGGACGCGGAACGACTCGGGGGACCACGCGCCGCTGTTGCCGAAGGTCTCGAACCTCAAGTTGGGTCCAGGCAGCTCGCGGCGGGTCCATTCTCGCCGCAGGGCGTCCATCATCCGGATCGGCCCGCACACATAGAGCTCGGTGCTGGCCGCCCGGTCAGAGCCAGAGATCTCGCCCACCAAGGCTCCGACATCGAGAGAGGTGCCTTCGTCGTCGACGTGCACCGCGACGCGGTCCCCGTGCTCCTCGGTGAGCTCATCGAGGTAGGCCATCACGCTCCGGGATCGGCCGACGAGAACCATCGTGTAGTCGGCACCGCGTCGTCTCAGCGCTGAGCCCATGGCCACCAGAGCGGTGATGCCGATGCCGCCCGCCACCAGCACGTAGCGGGCTGCGCCGACCCCGAGAGGAAAGTTCAGGAGCGGATAGGACACGCGCAGCGAGTCACCCGGCTGCAGCGCGTGCATCGCGCGTGACCCCCCGCGCGAGGTGGGAGCGAGCTGCACGCTGATCGTCCAGCGCCGTCCCTCGTCCTCGGAGCGGACCACGGAGTAGGAACGTCGGACTGTCCGTCCCGCATGGGTCACCTCGACATCGAGGTGCGAGCCCGGGGCAGCCGGCTGTGCGTGCCGGGGCTGGATCACGATCCGGCGTACGCTGTCGGCGATGTCGGTCGCCTCGAGGACCTCCGCCGACTGCCAGCGCAGCGTGGACTGTGCGGCCACGACCTAGCCCTGAGCACGGGCGTCGGAGGATCGGCCTTCGGCCTGCAGCATCCGGTCCAGGATGCGGCGTACCCACATCCCGCCCGCGTCGATGTTCATGCTGTAGAACTCGTAGTCCGGGTTGGCGTCAATGGCCTCCTGCTGGGCGATCAGCATCTCCTCGTCCTCGCCGAAGACACCGTGCACGCCTTCGCGCAGCTGGGTGGTGATGGTCTGGCTCTCCAGGCGGTAGTTGCGCATGAAGGCCCAGAAGTAGTGGCTCGTGCGGTCGGTCTGCGGGGTGATCGTGTTCATCACGTATCCGTTGACCCCTTGGCTACGGTCGCCCTCGGGAGCGCCGGTCCCCGCCTTGGCCACGCCGACATCGATGCAGATCGTCGAGGGCGCCTGGAAGTGGATGATCTGCCACCGGTCGACGCGCCCCTCGAAGTCGGGGAACCTGTCCCTCATGTTCTTCAGCCAGAACGGCGGAGCCTCGATGTCGCGCATCCAGCGACTCACGGTCACGTGGCTGTCGTGGTGCGTCACCTCGAACTCGGACTCGGACAGCTCGTCCTGGCCGATGCTCGAGGAGTGCACGAACTCCTCATGGGTCAGATCCATCAGGTTGTCGAGCACGAGCTGGTAGTTGCAGTGTGCCGTGATGGTCTCGCCGTCTCCGGCCCATGCTGACGAGTCCATCTGATGCATGTCGGGCACGGTCCCCGGGTCGGCCAGGTCCGGGTCGCCGAGCCAGACCCACACGAAGCGGTGACGCTCCACGACAGGGAACGCTGGCACGGTGGCACTCGGGTTGATCGTCTTCTGCGCAGGCATGGCCGTGCAGCGGCCGGCGCCGTTGTATCGCAACCCGTGGTAGGGACACTGCAGCTCGTCCCCGAGGATCTTTCCCATCGAGAGGGGAGCCAGCCGGTGCCAGCACGCGTCCGCCAACGCCGAGGGACGTCCGTCGGAGGCGCGCCACAGCGCGAGCGGCTGTCCCGCGACCGTTCGTGCCAGCGGCTCCTTCGAGGTCACCTCGTGGTCCCACGCCGCGACGTACCACGCGTTGCGGGGATGGGCGAAGAGCTTGCTGGCCAGCGAGACCGGAGCCGTCGGGTCCACCGGTTCGTCAGCCGGCAGACGCACCGGGCCTGCGTTGCGGCCGTCGTGGGTGAGGGCCATCTTCACTCCCTATGGAGATAGGTACTATGGCGTCACACACTACCTATGCTTGTAGTGATTGGCTAGGGTCAGACCCGGTTCCCTGAGGAGGGTGCACGTGTCGCTGCGGTTCGCGTTGCTGGCCTTGCTCAGCTCTCGCCCGATGACGGGCTACGACATCGCCAAGCACTTCAGCCAATCGGTGGCCCACGTCTGGCATGCCCCCGACTCGCAGATCTACCCGGAGCTGAACCGGATGGAGCGCGACGGCCTCCTCGAGTCCGTGCCGGTGCGCTGGGGTCCGAACGGAACCAAGAAGGAGTACCACGTCACCGACGCCGGGCTGGCGGCGTTCCGGGAGTGGATCGACTCACCGCTGGAGATCAGGCGCCAACGCGACCCGACGTACCTCAAGGCGGCCTACCTGGAGTGGGCGGACCCCGACGCCGCGCGCGCGCAGCTTCGCCAGCACCACGACTACTGGACCAAGCACCTGGCACTGCTCGAGCACACCCGCCAGACCCTCATCGACCACACCCACCCCACGCTGATGCACCGGTTGACGAAGTTCCCGGCCGAGGAGCACGAGCGGATCGTCCGCTTCAAGGTGTTCGCGTACGACGGTCTGGTCGACCAGGCTCGCGCGGAGGTCGCGTGGGCCGAACGAGGGCTGGCGCTGGTCGACGAGCTCGAGGGCGCATCCGCAACGCCGCCTGAGTAGGCGCCGATCGACCTCAGTCCGCACCAGCGTCGTCGCGGGACGGCTGGAAGCGATAGCCCATGCCCGGCTCGGTCAGCAGGTGGCGCGGGCGGGCCGGATCGGCCTCGAGCTTCTGCCGGAGCTTGGCCATGTAGACGCGCAGGTTCCCGCCGGCCGTCTCATAGCCGGGCCCCCACACCTCGACCAGCAGCTGACGCTGGCTCAACAGCTTGCCGGGATGCCGGAGGAGGACCTCGAGGAGGTGCCACTCCGTCGGGGTCAGTCGTACGTCGACGGCGTGGTCGCCGTCGTGCACCGTGACCCGCTTGGCGCTGACGTCGACGGTGGCGCGACCGAAGGCCACGGTCGCCTGCGACTCCGACGGCGTGGCGCGACGTGACACGGCCCGCATGCGTGCCATCAGCTCGTCCACCCCGAACGGC
The DNA here is from genome assembly GCA_040006355.1 of Nocardioidaceae bacterium. GTDB lineage: Bacteria > Actinomycetota > Actinomycetes > Propionibacteriales > Nocardioidaceae > Nocardioides_B. Next base: position 6,998 of record JBDTXF010000006.1, read on the forward strand.
TTGGTGAGGTAGTCGTCCGCCCCGGCGTCGAGCGCGTCCACCTTGTCGGCGCTGTCCGTGCGTCCGGAGAGGATGACGATCGGGGCCGTGCTCCAGCCCCGCAGCCCACGGATCACCTCGACCCCGTCCATGTCGGGCAGCCCGAGGTCGAGGATCACCAGGTCCGGCGGGTGCGAGGCGGCGGTCGAGAGAGCCTCGGCCCCGCTGCCTGCGGTCACCACCTCGTAGTGGCGTGCTCGCAGGTTGATGGCGAGCGCGCGCACGATCTGGGGCTCGTCGTCCACCACCAGCACGCGCGTCATGGCGTCTCGAGAGGCAGTGCGGGGACATGCTCGTTGTCCTCGCGCTCGCGGCGCCCAGCCTCGAAGGCCTGGTGGGCGGGGTCTCGGTCCGGTGGCGCACCGGTCAGGGAGAGCACCATGGTGAGTCCGCCGCCGGGTGTCTCCTCCGGGGTGAGGTCACCGCCCATCGCCTCTGTCAGTCCCCGGGACAGGGCCAGTCCGAGGCCGATGCCAGTGGTGTTGTCGGTGTCGCCGAGGCGCTGGAACGGGGCGAAGACGCGGCCCAGGTCTGCTGAGGGGATCCCCGGGCCCCGGTCGATGACTCTCAGCTCGACACGTTCACCGAGGGTGCTTCCGGTGACCTGGGGAGGGGTGCTGTCCGGGCTGTAGCGAAGAGCGTTGCCGACCACGTTGGCGACCACCCTCTCGAGGAGGCCGGGGTCGGCCAGCACCAGAGGCAGGTCCCCGGGTACGTCGACGACGACCCGGGCTCCGGCCGGTCCGAGGTCGTCGAGCGCCAGGGGCACCACCTCGTCGAAGGCCACGGGACGAAGCGTCACCGAGAGTGCCCCGGCCTGGAGACGGCTCATGTCGAGGAGGTTGTCCACCAGACGTGCCAGCCGGTGGAGGGACTCCTCCGCCGTGAGCAGCAGCTCCGCGTGGTCCTCGGGAGACCATCGGATCTCGGTGCTGCGCAGACTGGTGACCGCGGCCGTCGCGGACGCGAGAGGGGTGCGAAGGTCGTGTCCCACGGCGGCCAGGAGAGCGGTCCGCATCCGGTCCCCCTCGGCGATCGGGACCGCGGCCGCGGCAGCCTCGGTGAGCCGGCCCCGTTCGAGGATGACGGCAGCCTGGGCCGCGAACGCGCCGACCATCCGCTGGTCCTCCACGTGCAGGGGTCGTCCTCGCAGGGCGAGCAACAAGGTGTCCCCGGCCGGCACCTCGGTGTCCGCGTCCTGGGGCCTCTCGCACGGGCATGGGCCGGCTGCGGCGATGACCGTCCAGGTGTCCGCCGGTCCCCTGGCGGCACCGGCGTGGTGGGGGGAGACGCGTTCGAGCAGGGTGACGGAGGTGAGGGCGAAGGCTTCGCGGACCCGCTCCAGGAGCGCGGGCACGGCGGTGTCGCCGCGGAGGATGCTGCCTGCGAGCGTGCCGAGCATCTCCGCCTCGGAGGTGGCCCGGGCTGCCTGCCGGGTCCGCCGTGCGGCGAGGTCGACCACCGAGCTGACCGACGCGGCCACCACGATGAACACACTGATGGCCAGGGCGTCGTTGGTGTCACGGATGCTCAGTGTGTGCAGAGGAGGGGCGAAGTAGTAGTTCAGCAGCACGGAGCCGCCGACGGCGGCGAGCATCGCCGGCAGCAGTCCACCGACCAGCGACACGACGATCACCACCACCAGGTAGAGCAGCATGTCGCTCGCGAAGTTCAGGTGTGGGCGCTGCCACGTGAGGGTGGGCGTGAGAGCGAGCGGGAGCAGCACCGCGAGGGCGGTGCCCTGGAGCCGACGCCGAGTGGTGAGGCTGCCTCCCAGCTCGGGCAGTCCACGTCCCTTGCCGACCCGGTGGTGCGTGACCAGGTGGACGTCGATGTCGCCGGACTGGCGGATCGTTGTGGCGCCGATGCCCGGACCGCCGAGAGCGACGAGTCGGGAGCGCCGGCTGGCCCCCAGCACGAGCTGCGTGGCGTTCTCGGCGCGGGCGAACTGCAACAGGGCGTGGGCCACGTTGTCGCCGATGACCTGGTGATAGGTGCCACCGAGGGTCTCCACGAGCTGTCTGTGGGCGGCGAGCTCGGCGGGGCTCGCGCCGGTCAGCCCGTCTGACCGGGTGACGTGCACGGCCAGCAGCTCGCCCCCGGCGGAACGAGCGGCGATCCGGGCGGCTCGACGGATCAGCGTCTCGCCTTCGGGGCCGCCGGTGACGGCGACGACGACCCGCTCGCGCGTCTCCCAGGTGCCCTCGATGCCGTGCTGGGTGCGGTAGTCGTGCATGGCCTCGTCGACCTTGTCGGCCGTCCAGAGCAGCGCGAGCTCGCGGAGGGCGGTCAGGTTGCCGACCCGGAAGTAGTTGCCGAGCGCCGCGTCGATCTTGGCTGCTGCGTAGACGTTGCCGTGGGCCATGCGGCGCCGCAGGGCCTCGGGGGCCATGTCCACCAGCTCCACCTGGTCTGCCGCGCGTACGACGGCATCGGGGACCCGCTCGCGCTGCGGCACGCCGGTGATCTTCTCCACGACGTCGTTGATGGACTCCAGGTGCTGGATGTTGACCGTCGAGATGACGTCGATCCCGGCTGTGAGCAGCTCCTCGATGTCCTGCCAACGCTTCGCGTTGCGCGACCCCGGCACGTTGGTGTGCGCGAGCTCGTCGACGAGAGCCACCTCGGGTCGACGACGGAGCACCGCGTCGAGGTCCATCTCGAGGAAGGTGGCGTCTCGATGGGTCAGCGTCCGGCGCGGGATGATCTCGAGCCCGTCCAGCAGACCCACCGTGTGCTTGCGGTTGTGGGTCTCCACGAAGGCCACCACGACGTCGGTCCCGCGCTCTGCCCGGCGGTGTCCTTCGCCGAGCATGGCGTAGGTCTTGCCCACGCCGGGTGCCGCGCCGAGATAGACGCGCAGCCTTCCTCGGCTCATGGTCGCCTCCTCTCGATGGTCTGTGCTCATGATGGAGCCTGGCAGAGTGGTCGCGGGTGCTGGGGACCTCAGCGTGCGGCCGCGGCGTCCAGTGCGAGGTTGAGCTGCAGGACGTTGACGCGTGCCTCACCCAGGATGCCCAGTGTTCGTCCCTTGGTGTGCGCAGCGACCAGGGCCTCGACGCGGGCTGTGGTCAGTCCGCGCTCCCGGGAGATCCTCGCCACCTGGATCCGGGCGTAGGCGGAGCTGATGTGTGGGTCGAGCCCGGAGCCGCTGGCCAGCAGGGCGTCGGGGGGGACCTGGCTTGCCGGGACGCCGTCGAGCCTGGCGACTGCGGCGCGACGCTGTCTGATCGCGATGATGAGGACCTTGCTCTCCGGCCCGAGGTTGGAGGCGGAGCTGGCGAGCGGGTCGTAGCCGGCGCCGGCCGCGGAGGGCCGACTCTGGAAGTAGCGCGGGTCCGGCTCGACGACGGGGTTCCCGTCGGCGTCCTTCTCCGGCTTGCCGTCCTTGAGGACCGGCCGGGTGAAGGCCTGCCCGATGAGGTCGGAGCCCACCAGGGTGTCGCGGCGATGCACCAAGGAGCCGTTGGCGTTCCCGTGGAACGCGAGCTGGCCGATCGCGGTGAGTGCGAGCGGGTAGGCGACGCCCAGGATCACGGTGAGGACGAGCAGGGTCCTCAACGCGGCGAGGAGCTGGCGCATCAGGGGGGAGGTTCTGGTTGCCATGGGTTGCTTCTGCCTTCTCTAGCCGAGGCCGGGGATCTGCGAGACGAGGAGGTCGATGATCTTGATGCCGATGAACGGACTGACGATGCCGCCCAGTCCGTAGATCGCCAGGTTGCGGCGCAGCATGGCCGCGGCGGTGGAAGGCGTGTAGCGAACACCTCGCAACGCCAGCGGGATCAGCGCCACGATGATCAGGGCGTTGAAGATCACGGCCGACAAGATGGCCGACTCCGGGCTGGACAGGCGCATGATGTTGAGCCGGTCGAGCCCGGTGAACACGCCCGCGAACATGGCGGGGATGATCGCGAAGTACTTGGCGACATCGTTGGCGATCGAGAACGTCGTCAGCGAACCGCGGGTGATCAGCAGCTGCTTGCCGATCTCGACGATCTCGATCAGCTTCGTCGGGTTGGAGTCGAGGTCGACCATGTTGCCGGCCTCCTTGGCTGCCGAGGTACCCGAGTTCATCGCGACGCCGACGTCCGCCTGCGCCAGTGCGGGGGCGTCGTTCGTGCCGTCGCCGGTCATGGCGACGAGACGGCCGCCCTCCTGCTCGCGCTTGATCAGCGCCATCTTGTCCTCGGGGGTGGCCTCGGCGAGGAAGTCGTCGACGCCTGCCTCGTCGGCGATGGCCTTCGCGGTCAGGGGGTTGTCGCCGGTGATCATCACCGTGCGGATGCCCATGCGCCGCATCTCCTCGAAGCGCTCCCGCATGCCCTCCTTCACCACGTCCTTGAGGTTGATCACGCCGAGCGAACGGGCCGGCGAACCGGTGACGAGCTCCGCCACGACCAGGGGTGTGCCGCCGGACGTGGAGATGCCGTCCACGATCGCGCCGATCTCGTCGGTCGGGTGCCCGGCGTTGTCGCGGACCCACCTCATCACCGCAGCGGCGGCGCCCTTGCGGATCTGGCGTCCGGTGTCGAGGTCGACCCCGCTCATCCGCGTCTGCGCGGTGAAGGCCACGAAGTGCGCCGTCGTCAGCTCGCCGGGTGTGCGCTCGCGCAGGCCGTACTCCGTCTTGGCCAGGACCACGATCGATCGTCCTTCCGGCGTCTCGTCCGCGAGACTGGACAGCTGCGCCGCGTCCGCGAGCTCGTCGGCATCCACCCCGGGTACGGCGAGGAACTCGGCAGCCTGCCGGTTGCCGAGGGTGATGGTGCCCGTCTTGTCGAGCAGGAGGGTGTCCACGTCGCCGGCTGCCTCGACCGCCCGCCCGGACATCGCCAGCACGTTGTGCTGCACCAGCCGGTCCATGCCGGCGATGCCGATGGCCGAGAGCAGTGCGCCGATGGTCGTGGGGATCAGGCAGACAAGGAGCGCCACGAGCACGATCAGGGACTGCCGGGCGCCGGAGTAGATCGCGAAGGGCTGAAGAGAGACGGTGGCGGCCAGGAACACGATGGTCAGGCTGGACAACAGGATGTTGAGGGCGATCTCGTTGGGGGTCTTCTGTCGGGAGGCGCCCTCGACCAGGTTGATCATGCGGTCGATGAAGCTCTCTCCCGGCTTGGCGGTGATCTGGACCACGATGCGGTCCGAGAGCACGCGGGTGCCACCGGTGACCGAGCTCCGGTCGCCACCCGACTCCCTGATGACCGGTGCCGACTCACCGGTGATCGCCGACTCGTCGACACTCGCGACACCGTCGACGACGTCGCCGTCGCCGGGGATGATCTCGCCGGCCTCGACCACGACCCGGTCACCGAGCGTGAGCTGTGGCGCGGGCACCGGCCGCTCGACGCCATCCTCACCGAGGAGGCGAGCCACCGTCTCGGTCTTGGCTCGCCGGAGGGAGGCAGCCTGGGCCTTGCCCCGGCCCTCGGCCACGGCCTCGGCGAGGTTCGCGAAGATCACCGTGAGCCACAGCCACACCACCACCGACCAGGCGAACACCGTCGACTGGCTGAACGCCAGCACGGTCGACAGGACCGCGCCGACCTCGACGACCATCATGACGGGGTTGTGCGCCATCACCCGCGGGTCGAGCTTGCGGACCGCCCCGGGAAGGGCGGTCAGCAGCATCTTGGGGTCCATCAGTCCGCCTTGCACCCGGGAAGGGTGCGACGACGTGTCGTCAGCCATGGGGGATCGTCCTTCGGAGGAGGGGTGCGGGTCCGGCGCGTTCTGGGTGGCCGTCGACATCACAGGCCCTCTGCCAGTGGCCCCAGAGCAAGCGCAGGGAAGTAGGTGAGACCGGCGACGATGATCACGACGCCGACGAGCATGGTGATGAACAGCGCGCGGTGCGTCGGCAGCGTGCCTGCCGTTGCCGGGACCGGCTGCTGGGTGGCGAGGGACCCCGCGAGGGCCAGCACGAGGATGATCGGGATCAGCCGTCCGGCAAGCATGACGAGGCCGAGCGCACTGTTGTAGAAGCCCGTGTCGACCGAGATGCCGGCGAAGGCCGACCCGTTGTTGTTGGCCGCGGACATGAATGCGTACAGCACCTCGGACAAGCCGTGCGGTCCCGTGTTCAGCATGGACGCCCTGGGCTTGTCCAGGCTCATCGCGAGCCCGGTGCCCATGAGCACCAGCAGGGGTGTGGTCAGGATGTAGAGCGAGACCAGCTTGATCTCGCGAGCGGTGATCTTCTTGCGCAGGTACTCCGGGGTGCGGCCCACCATCAGGCCGGCGACGAACACCGTGACGATGGCCAGCACGAGGATCCCGTAGAGCCCCGATCCGGTGCCGCCAGGGGCGACCTCGCCCAGACCCATGTTGAAGATCAGCTGCCCTCCGCCGAGGGCGGTGAAGGAGTCGTGGAAGGAGTTGACGGCACCGGTCGAGGTGCCCGTGGTGGAGGTGGCGAAGAGCGCCGAGGCAGCCTCGCCGAAGCGAGTCTCCTTGCCCTCCATCGCCGCGCCCGCGAGCTGGAGTGCGGTGCCGCGGTGGGCTGACTCGGCGATGCTGACACCGGTGAGGATCAGGCCCCACAGCACTGACATCACGGCGAGGATCGCGTAGCCCTGACGTTTGTCCTTGACCATCAGGCCGAAGGTGCGGGTCAGTGCCACCGGGATGAGCAGCAGGAAGAAGATCTCGAAGAGGTCCGAGAGCGGGTTGGGGTTCTCGAACGGGTGGGAGGAGTTGGCGTTGTAGAAGCCGCCACCGTTGGTGCCGAGCTCCTTGATCGCCTCCTGCGACGCCACCGGGCCGCCGGTGAGGACCTGGTGCCCGCCAGTGAGGGTCGTGGCGTCGACCCCGGATGAGAGGTTCTGCACGGCGCCCATCGCCAGCAGCACGAGCGCGCCGACCACGGCGAGCGGCAGCAGGATCCGCAGGCAGGTGCGGACCAGGTCGACCCAGAAGTTGCCGACCCGGTCGGTGCGCGAACGGATGAAGCCCCGGATCAGGGCGACCGCGACGGCCATGCCGACCGCGGCCGACACGAAGTTCTGGACGGCGAACCCGGACATCTGCACCAGGTGCCCCATCGTGGACTCACCCGAGTAGGACTGCCAGTTGGTGTTGGTGACGAACGAGGCTGCTGTGTTGAAGGCCTGGGCCGGTGCCACGCCGGAGAACCCCAGGCTGAGGGGAAGGTGTGCCTGCACGCGTTGGAGGACATAGAGGAACAGGACGCTCACGACGGAGAAGGCGAGAAGGGCGCGAGCATAGACCGGCCAACGCTGGTCGGCCTTGGAGTCCACACCCATCAGCCGGTAGACCACCCGCTCGACGCGCGAGTCGCTCTCACTCGTGTAGACGCGGGCCATGTAGGCGCCCATGGGTCGGTAGCACACGGCCAGCGCGACCAGCAGCAGACCGACCTGGAGGAGGCCGGCGGTGGTGTCAGACATGTCAGAAACGCTCCGGGAACAGCAGGGCCACCACGAGGTAGCCGAGGACGAGGACCGAGATGATCAAGCCGGCGGCGCTCTCCACGCTCACAGCCGCTCGACCCCCTTCACGATCAGTGCCGCCACCGCGAAGAACGCGAGGCTGACGACCACGAAAAGCAGGTCTTCCATCAGGGCTCCTGTCATCGACCGGCTCCGATAGCCGTCCACCCGGCCTACTCTGACGCCGACAAAGGCCCTGTCCCCGTTCGTTAACAGCTCCCTAACGGGGACAGGGCCGATGTTGACAAGGCTCTAACGCCGCGTCGGCCCCACGGCTCCGGCCCGGTGGTTCAATGGGCTCCATGGACGGGATCATCGGCCGGCACACGATCTGGGTCGTCTGGGGCGGCGCTCTTCTTCCTCTCGGAGCCTGCGCGGCGATGGCGGTGTTCCGGGGCGGCGTCACCAACGCCACCGCGGTGCTGGTCCTGGTGGTGATCGTCGTCGCCGCGGCCAGCACCGGCTCTCGTACGGCGGGCATCATCGCCGCCGTCTCGGCCGGCGTGTGGTTCGACTTCTTCCTGACCCGGCCCTACGACACCTTTGCCATCAACGACCGCAACGATGTCGAGGCCACCGCTCTGCTCGTGCTGATCGGTGCGGCCGTCACCGAGGTCGCACTGTGGGGTCACCGACAGCAGGCCCATGCCGGCCGTCGCGCCGGCTACCTCGACGGGGTGCTCGCGACCGCGGAGAGCGTCCTTCTCGAGCACGACTCGCCTGACCAGCTGGTGGACCACATCGCCGACCAGATCGGGAGGGTCCTGGGCGTTGCCCGCTGCCGCTTCGTCGAGAGGCCGGCTCCGGACCCACGGACGCCGGTGCTCGGCCACGACGGACAGGTGAACCGTGGTGGGCGCACCGTCGACGTCGAGCGCGACGGCCTGCCGACCGACGACGACATCGCCCTGCTGGTGACGCGTGGCGATGTCATCCTCGGACACTTCATGCTCACTGCCGCGGCAGACATCGCGCGACCCACCCTGGAGCAGCGCAGAGTCGCGGTCCTGCTCGCCAACCAGGCCGGATCCGTGCTTGCCCATCGCGCCCACTGAGCGCCCCGGCACCCTCGATCTGGGCGATCACGATCGTGGTCCGACCGGCTGTGCCCGCCGGCCTTGTCCGCGCATAGGCTGGCGCCCATGCAGCACCACCCGGTCTTCGACTGCGAAGCGCTCTTCAACGCGCTCGACGCGCAGCGCAAGGGTCGAGGCGTGGGCTGGTACGAGCTCGCCGACGAGCTGTGGCAACAGTCGTCGGCTCTCAACGCGGAACGCACCGGCGACCACCCGCTGTGCGGCGGCGCGGTCCAGAGGCTGCCGGTGCGTGGTGCGACGTCCTGCCAGTACGCACTCTTCATGCTGCGCTGGCTCCATCGAGCCCCGGAGGAGTTCCTCACCGGTCCGGTGCGCGACGTGGGCGACGTCCGGTTGCCGGAGACGGGGACCGACAGCCGGCTTCGATGGGACCTTGCCCAGCTGCACACCGTGCTCAACGAGCAGCGGCAGCACTGCGGCCTCACCTGGGCGGTCCTGGCCGAGGAGCTCGACTGCACTCCCTCACGGCTGACGAACCTGCGCATCGCTCGGTCGGCCGACATGGACCTCGCCATGCGCCTCACCCAGTGGCTCGGTCGGCCGGCCGCCGCGTTCATCCACCCGGCTCAGTGGTGACTGCCGACTCGATCCCGGCCTACTCGGCCGCGAAGGGCCGTCCGACGACCAGCCGGGCGCGGATGTCGGGCTCGAAGATGTCCCCGAGCTGAGGGTCCGGCTCGGCTCCTCCGGCGTCGAGCACCGTGGCGAAGAAGCAGCGAGCCGCGACCGCGAAGACGACGTCCGCGACGTCAGCGTCGCTGAGGCCCTGCTCGTGCAGGCGGGCGACGTCCTCGTCGTCGATCGACGCGGGGGCGACGGCAGCCTTGGCGGCGAAGCCGATGACCGCCTCGTCGACGGGACCGAGCGTGGATCCTGTGGGGTCTGCGGCCATCGCCAGCATGGCCGGCTCGTCGCGGCAGATGTCGCGCAGGAACTTCGAGTGCGCTGCCAGGCAGTAGGTGCTGGAGCGGGCCCGGGCGGCGGCGATGGTCGCCAGCTCGAAGCGGCGGCGGTCCATGCCGCCCCTCACCGTCAGGTTGAGGTGGGTCCAGGCTTCGGCGACGTCGGGACGGCTGGCGAACAGGCCCGCGTAGTTGGGCAGGTAGCCCCACGCCTTCTCCTGCTGCTCGTTCCACGCGCCGACCGCGTCCTGGTTGCCTGCCTGTGTCTCCGGTTCGATGAGCATGGTCCAACCTAGCGTCAACTGCCTTCGTGGTGAGTCGCCCGGAGCGACCGGCCACACCACCCGGGAGGGTCTGTCGCACTGCGCTCGAAGTGGCTAGCGTCGCTGGCATGAGCGCGCCGCCGACTCCGCCGATGACCATGAACCGGCTGATCCATGACGCCGTCCGCCGCGACCTCACGCGTCTCGAGCTGGCCCTCGAGCCGCTCGAGCGCCGGGGCGACCGGCCTCGTGCCCTGGACCTCCAGCGCGCCTACGCCAACCTCCGCGACGAGCTGACCCGGCACCACGAGGGCGAGGACCGGTGGATCTGGCCGATGCTGGCCGGCGCGGGGGGCGACCATGAGCTGTTGACCGCCATGGAGTCCGAGCACCACGCGATGGCTGAGGCGCTGGCCGAGACGGCGGTGGCGATGGAGCGGGTGGCCGGCAGCGGCCTCACCACGGACGCGACAGCGGCCCGGGTGAGCGTGGTCCGGACCGGCAGCCTCGTGGAGCAGCACTTCGTGCACGAGGAGCGGGACCTCGAGCCGGCGCTGGTCCCGTTCGTCGAGTCCCCGGAGTGGAAGGCGGTGGAGAAGAAGCTCAGTCGGCAGCCTCCCAGGGTCGCTGGCCGGTTCTTCGCCTGGCTCACCGACGGGATGACCGAGGAGGGCCGCACGTTCCTGCGGGCTACCGTCCCGACGCCCGTGGTGACGGTGCTGGCGCGGGTGTTCGGCCGCTCCTACCGGCGGCAGATCGCCCCGGTCTGGCGCGCCTCCTGAGGAGTCCCTCCGGTCACCGCCCGCAGCGCGAACGACACCAGCCAGGGCCTCGACATGACGTCATCCTCGGGACTGTCCGACGATCAGCCCTCACGGGGACGGGTGCGGGTCGTACGCCGTGGCGCGCTGTCTCGGAACCCGAGAGGAGGTCCGAAAAGTGGGTAGTGATGGTTGACACAGTGCCGAAGACCTGCCTAGTTTCCAGTGTCGGGAATTTGGATTCCGCATCATGGAAGACAGGGGAGCGTTCATGGACGACCGCGTGCAGACCGGTGGGCTCAGTGTGGCGGGCAGTCTGCACCGCTTCGTCCTCGAGGAGGCGCTGCCCGGCTCGGGCATCGAGCCGGACGCCTTCTGGGCGGGTGCGGACGCGATCATCCACGACCTGGCACCCCGCAACCGCGAGCTGCTCGCCCGGCGCGCGGAGCTGCAGTCCCGGATCGACGACTACCACCGTGAGCACCCCGGCCGCCCCGACCCCGCCGAGTCGGGGTCCTACGCAGCGTTCCTGACCGAGATCGGCTACCTGCTCGAGGAGCCGGCGGACTTCGAGGTGAGCACCGACCACGTCGACGACGAGGTCGCCGTGATCGCCGGCCCGCAGCTGGTCGTCCCCCTGCTCAACGCTCGCTTCGCGACGAACGCCTCGAACGCCCGCTGGGGCTCGCTCTACGACGCGCTCTACGGCTCCGACGTGATCTCACGCGAAGGGGACCTGGCACCCGGGAACGCCTACAACACCGTGCGTGGCGACGAGGTCATCGCGCACGGCAGGGCCTTCCTGGACGAGCACTTCCCCCTGGAGGGAGGTTCGCACGCCGACGCGACGGCGTACGCCCTGGACGCTGAGGGGATGGCGGTCTCGGTCAAGGACGAGGTGCTCCGGCTGGCCTCCCCCCGCCAGCTGGTCGGCCACCGGGGGGACCCTGCGGCTCCGGAGGCCGTCGTGCTGGTGCACCACGGCCTGCACGTCGAGATCGCGATCGACCCCGAGGACCCGATCGGTGCCACCGACGCAGCGGGCGTGAAGGACCTCGTGCTGGAGTCCGCCGTCTCCACGATCATGGACCTCGAGGACTCGGTCGCCGCCGTGGACGCCGAGGACAAGGTCGTCGGCTACCGCAACTGGCTGCGGCTGATGCAGGGCACGCTGGCTGAGGAGGTCACCAAGGGCGGCAAGACGTTCACCCGGGCAATGAACCCGGACCACGTGCTCACCGGTGCCTTCGGCGCGGAGGTGACGCTTGCGGGCCGATCGCTGCTGTTCATCCGCCAGGTCGGCCACCTGATGACCACCGACGCGGTCCTCGACCGAGATGGCAACGAGGTGCCCGAAGGCATCCTCGACGCGATCGTCACCGCGCTCGGCAGCATGGTCGACCTCCGCGGTGACTCTGCTCTCGCCAACTCGCGCACCGGGTCGATGTACGTCGTGAAGCCGAAGATGCACGGCCCGGAGGAGGTGGCCTTCACCGTCGAGCTGTTCTCGCGCGTGGAGGAGCTGCTCGGCCTGCCGCCGCTGACGATCAAGGTCGGCATCATGGACGAGGAGCGCCGCACGACGCTGAACCTCAAGGCCTGCATCGAGGCCGCCCGCGAGCGGGTCGCCTTCATCAACACCGGCTTCCTGGACCGCACCGGCGACGAGATCCACACCTCGATGCTGGCCGGTCCGGTCGTCCGCAAGGGCGACATGAAGTCCGAGACCTGGATCAAGGCCTACGAGGACAGCAACGTCGACGTGGGGCTCGCCTGCGGCCTGCTCGGTCGCGCCCAGATCGGCAAGGGCATGTGGGCGGCGCCCGACAGCCTCGCCGACATGATGGCCGCCAAGATCGCCCACCCGCAGGCCGGCGCGAGCTGTGCCTGGGTGCCGTCGCCGACCGCGGCCACGCTGCACGCGATCCACTACCACCAGGTCGACGTCCGGGCCCGCCAGGAGGAGCTGCGCGGCGGCCGCCGGTCCACCCGCGCGGAGCTCCTGACGGTCCCGCTCGGAGACCCGGTCTCGTGGACCGAGGAGGACCGGAAGGCGGAGATCGAGAACAACCTCCAGAGCCTCCTCGGCTACGTCGTGCGCTGGATCGATGCGGGCGTCGGATGCTCCAAGGTCCCCGACATCACCGGCGAGATGCTGATGGAGGACCGGGCCACCTGCCGGATCTCCGCGCAGCACGTCGCCAACTGGATGCACCACGGCGTGGTCGGCGCCGACCAGGTCGACGAGACGCTGCGGCGGATGGCCGCCGTCGTCGACGAGCAGAACGCCGGCGACCCGACGTACACCCCGATGGCACCGGACTTCGACGGCGACGCCTTTCTGGCCGCCCGCGCGCTCGTGTTCGAGGGGCTCGAGCAGCCCAGCGGCTACACCGAGCCGATCCTGCACCGGCGACGGGCCAGCCGCAAGGCGCACGAGAAGGGGACCGCCTCATGAGCATCGACCTGGAGACCGCCCGCACGATCATGGCCGGGACGCGGGCACACGCCGCCGAGGCGGGCTTCAAGCCGATGACCGTGGTGGTCCTCGACACGGGCGGTCACGTGGTGGCCGCCGAGCGCGAGGACGGCTCGTCGATGAAGCGCTTCGAGATCGCGTTCGGCAAGGCGCACGGCGCGCTGTCGCTCGGCATGGGCTCCCGCTCGATCATGGGCCGCGCGGAGCAGCAGCCCTTCTTCATCGCCGCGGTCACCTCGGCCGTCGGCGGCGCACTGGTGCCGGTGCCCGGCGGCGTGCTGGTGCGCGACGCGGACGGCGCCCTGCTCGGTGCGGTGGGCGTCACCGGCGACACCTCGGACAACGACGAGGCGGCAGCGGTCGCGGGCATCGAGAGCGGTGGGCTGCGTGCCCAGCCCGAGTGAGGACCGCGTGCCGGCCGGCGCGCTGGCCGCGGTCGCCGAGCGGGCCCGGGCGCTGCTTCCCGAGCAGTCGGTGATCACCGACCACGCCCGGCTGCGCACCTATGAGTGCGACGGCCTGGCCCACTACCGGGTGACCCCGGCCCTGGTGGTGATTCCCGAGGACGCCCGGCAGCTCGCGGCGGTGGTGCGCGCCTGCGCCGAGCACGGGGTGCCGTTCGTGGCCCGCGGCTCCGGGACCGGCCTGTCAGGCGGCGCGCTGCCGCACGCCGAAGGGGTGCTCATCGTGACCTCGCGGATGCGCGCGATCCGCGACCTGCGCCGCGAGGACCAGCGCGCGGTGGTCGAGCCCGGAGTGATCAACCTCGACCTGACCAAGGCGGCCACGCCGCACGGCTACTACTACGCACCGGACCCCTCCAGCCAGCAGATCTGCTCCATCGGGGGCAACCTGGCCGAGAACTCCGGCGGGGCGCACTGCCTGAAGTACGGCTTCACCACCAACCACGTCCTCGGCGCCGA